>CAZJWK010000005.1:0-67967 GCA_964549595.1 uncultured Sphingobacteriales bacterium
AATTTTAAAGAGTGCAAAGGCTTTTGATCCACCCCCTTAGAACCGGTCAAAAAATTCAATCAAAGGGTGCGTTTTCTTTTGTTCCTTTTCTTTTGAGCACGTAAAAGAAAAGGACATTGAAAACAGAGATCAAAAGGAGTTTTTAGAAGGAGATGCTATTATAAAGAAACGGGGCAGATTTAGAGGTTTTGAATACGGATACGGGGACAATTAGTTTACGAACAAGTCAGAAGTTCTGAAATTGCGTGGAAACCCCTTATTCACTCGTTGTAATAAACCCGTTTCACCCGCTGGGATACATTGGTCAGGATTTCGTAGGGAATCGTATTACTCCATTCAGCCAATTCTTGTATTGTAGGTTTATCACCAAATATAGTGACCTCGTCACCCTCTTTCGCTTCTAAACCTGTTATGTCCACCATGGTCATATCCATACACACATCACCTACCACGGGTGCTTTTTTACCATTGATCATCACGTAAGCATTGCCATTACTGAAAGTGCGGCTAAATCCATCTGCATAACCAATGGCAATGGTGGCCATAGTCATAGGATGATTGACTTTCCCCTTTCTGCCATAGCCTATTGTGGCGCCGGGTTGAAGGTGCTTAATCTGGGAAATGGTCGTTTTTAATATCCCGGGAATGCTCAAACGGTCTTGTAATTCACCCGTTACATCAATCCCATAAAAACCCAAGCCTAAACGAACCATGTCGTAATGGGCTTCCGGGAACCTTACAATTCCACTGGTATTAAGGATATGGCGGGTTATCGGGTATCCCAGAAACTCCTCGATCTTTTTGCTCATTTTTTCGTATAACCGGATCTGGTGCCTGGTAAATGAATCCTGATTTTCGGCCTCCGAAGCAGACAAATGGGAGAAAATGCTGGTCACATACAATTTTTCCGCTTCCAGTAGCTGGTCTATCAGTTCCTCTAAATCCTTTTCCTCAAAACCAAGCCGATGCATACCTGTATCCAATTTCAGATGAATGGGTACAGGGTTTTCCGGTTGGTAAGCATCCGCAAATTCGGAAAAATTTCTGAGGAGGTTAAGGCTAAAAATCTCCGGCTCCAGGTGGTAATCAATGAAATCCTGAAAAGCTTGTTGCTCCGGATTCATTACCATTATGGGCAAATTGATGCCAGCCTTCCGAAGCGCAATGCCGGAATCCGCATAAGCCACTGCCAAATAATCCGCTTTATGGAATTGCAGCGTATTGGCAATCTCATAAGTGCCGCTACCGTAAGAAAAAGCCTTGACCATCACCATGACCTTGGTAGAGCGACTCAGTTGGGTCCGGTAAACATTCAAATTATTGATCAGGGCTTCCAGGTTGATACTCAAAACGGTTTGATGGGCTTTGGCCTGCAGCCGGCCCGTTATGTTTTCAAAACGAAAAGTACGGGCCCCTTTGATGAGGATGGCTTCCTGGTTGAATGAAAGGTTGTTCAGATCCTTCAGAAAACTATCCGTAGTGGGGTATAATGTCTTATCAACCGGTATCTGTTGTTGCTGCCGTTCAATGGCCGGTCCTATACCGATCAAGCGATCAATACCCTTGCTTTCAAGAATGTGGCCTACCTCCTTGTATAAATGGGCTTCACTCCTACCGCTTTGTAGTATGTCCGAAAGAATAACTGTCTTTTGGGTATGCTGATTTTGCTGATTCAACAGATCAATGGCTATTTGCAGCGAAAGCACATCGGAGTTGTAGGTATCGTTGATGATTGTGGACCCATTAATACCCCTTTTCATTTCAAGGCGCATTTCCACCGGTGAAAGGTGCTTTAAATCCTCTTTAAGGGAATCCTGAGGAATGGCCATATATGAGCCCAGAAACCAGCAATTTATCGCATTCTCAATAGAAGCCTGGTCCGTATAGGGAATAGTCACTTGAATGTCCTGATTAATCCATTGTGCCGTTATTTCAGTTGTTTGACGGTAAGGAACAATTGAATTCAAAGTCAACTCGGCATCTTCATCCTCACGAGACCAGGAATACGTTGAGAAATCCCAATGTTCGAAAAAGCCTTGATCTTTTTGTTTTTCGATCATTTCATGAATTAAACGATAATCACGGCAATAAAACAACTCCCTGCAATGACGAAAAAGCTGTAGTTTTTCTTCCACTTTTTGTTCCATGGAATCAAAAGCAGCCTGATGGGCTTGGCCGATATTGGTAAATAGCCCCAAATTGGGTTGAATGACCTCTTCAAGCGCTTCCATCTCTCCAGGTTGAGAAATTCCGGCCTCAATGATAGCCACCTCATGGTCGGATTCCAATTCCCAAACGGATAAGGGCACCCCGATCTGTGAATTGTAACTCCTGGGACTACGATGAACATGAAAATGTTGATCAAGAAGCTGGTTCAACCATTCCTTAACAATGGTTTTCCCGTTACTACCCGTAATTCCGATTACCGGGATAGAAAATTGCCGGCGGTGATAGGCCGCTAATTCCTGTAAGGCCATTATACTTCCCCTAACCACAATAATATTGGATTCCGCAATGGCCTCTTTACTTAGCCATTGTTCAATGCCCCGGTCTTCTACAACAAAGCACCGGCAACCTTTTTGAAAAGCCTCTTGCAAATATTTGTGGCCGTCATTATGAGCACCACGAATAGCAAAAAACAGTAGTTGCCCTCCCTGGTGGAATTTCCTGGTGTCGTAGCCCAGGTGCTTTATGCTTCGGTTATCAGACACATGAAGCACTTGGCCGGTCAGGATCCCGGCAATACGATCAAATGTGTACATGGATTATCAACAAATGGATTTATGGCGTTTGGCCCTTTTATTTTGGAACGGAAATTTAGGGATTTAACCTGAAAAGTGAAGTTCGTTGATGGGTTTTATGTTGAAATATTTCCTCCTGCTCATACATTTAATAAAGGGGAGACTTTGGTGATACCTCACCCCTTTCAAGTGGGAACACTATACCTCAGATTACACCCAATAAAATACGCCACCTTGGTTTCCATACCTATTGCATTGGCTTTAAATAAACTTTTTGAATTCAAAAGCCTATTGGTTCACCGCATAGTAAGGGTCCATTATCCCTTTGCGTTGGTAGGGTTGCTTTTTAAAAAACTGAACAGGATTAATCCGCGCTGAGAAAGTATTACTGTAAATCGCCGTGCTATCCATTTTATCTTCTATGTGACGGTTCCTAACGGTATTAGAATGCTCATCCGGGTTTAGCTTTAGCCGTATTTGAGTTTTTAGGGCTCCGGTAGTTATCGGTACAGTAAAATCCCAGAAAAACCCTGGTGGCAATGCTACGTTGTAATAGCTATTACCGCACCAACTACTTGGCAAGTACATGATAGGCTTCCAGTTTCCTTTGCGGTCCTTAGCCTGCATCTTCATGTACAAACGGTTATCCTGAACCGGCAACACGGCAGTATCTTTTGCATTATTAACCAGGTATACTTTGTATCCCTTATAGTGACCGAAGATCGTATCTTTGGTTGTAGTATCGACCCATAATTTTAATCCTGGAAAACTATCCCAACCTGAAGGTATTTTCCTTGGGTAATTGTATTGCTTCCTTTCCTTTTTAGAAGGCTTTCCTTCATTAAAGGACCGGGCATAGAAAAAGCCCCTGAACCGGTAAAGATAGTCTAACTTTTGATAAGTCTTTTTTCTCTTAGTGGATTTTTTCCATACCCATTCACTCTTTAAAGGATTGACAACAGCACTATAACCAGCTGTTTTGATTCGAATATAGGGATGATGGAGGCTATACCCTTTTAAGCTGTCAAAACTAAAAAGGCGCTCATTGAATTTGTCGATAATATAATATTTCTCCGAATCCCCTTTTGCCCAGTAATAATCATCAAATGATTTAACTTTTTGAAGGGTCTGATATTGAGGCTGAATTATCCATTCCCCGGCTTCATTTAGCAAGCCGGTTTTTTGATTGGATTCGGCTATCAGCAGTCCATCCTCAAAATTTCCTTTAAAATCGGTAATTTTCTCATCAAGCAGCTTCTCACCAGTTTTGAAATCTATCAAATGGAAATCATTAAAATCCCCTGCAAGGCCTTTTCCCTTCCCCACATTTTTAATGACCTTATATTTTGGACTGTCCAGAATCACATGGCCTTTATCATTGATCACCACCGCTTGGTCTTTATAGTCCTTTGAGTAATACTTCTTTTCCCTCTCTTTAATGATGGGGGCTCCATTATCCTTAAAGCCTACTGTGTCCTCCACGGTTAAGGTATTCGCTGTACTATCGACTCTGTATATATAGTCTATTATGGCGTAGCCATCTAAAAAATTCTTTCCCAGCCAATATTTTTTGTAAGGAAGCGTAAACAAGAGGTCCCCCTTCCTTTCGATATAACCGTACTTTGGACCAAAATCCGGATCATTTCCTTCCATTTCAACTTTGATAATTTCTCCTTGAAAAGCATCAATCTCCTCGTAAAGTCCGAAAGGTGTCAACCGTTTACCTGATGTATCGATAAGGCCCTCCACTACCGTTTTTTTGCCATTGATAAAGGTATCCATACTGGCTACAGCCACGCCATAATTGAATTTATGAATTTTGGTAAAAATGGTATCAATTACCATCTTTCCAAAACGATCGACAAAACCTTCATGCTTCCCATGAGTTCGGATTTTCGCTCTTTGATTTTGAAAAGACTCTATGTCCTTAGCACCTAAGGAGTCAAGGCTGAACACAAATTCACCTTTCGGGTTGATCACATATTTTTCTCCCTTATAAATTACCTTGGCCCTTTCCTGGTTAAAAGGGGTGGCAAAATCATAAACTGGCGGCAAAGCAAACTTCCCGGAGTTATCGATGTAACCGAACAGCCCTTGTTTCCTGGCAGGCGCAAGGCCATTAGAAAAAGGCCCGGCATTGTTAAATTCAGGTGGAATAACCATCTCTCCTTCTTCATCGATAAAACCTTTTTTCCCCCGGACATTCACACTAATAAGGGTATCCCTTTCTTCATACTCAGTGAAAGTGTTTTCTAACCCTGCATCCATAAAATGGGGATGAAATTCGAAACGAAAGAAAGCCAGAATGATAGTGACTAAAACCATGGTTTTTGAAAACATATATAAGGCTTTTCTCAAAATAACTCATTAAATCTTTTTATTATTATTTTAATCATTTTTCTCTAAGCCATAAATATTGGCCATTTTATCGATAATGGCTAGCAATTAGGCAAAAAACCCGTATTAATGGTTATATACCCGGGGAATTTTTAAGAATGGTAACCCACAATTTAATCGACCCTGGGCTAAATTCTGGACTATCTGACAAACACTAACTTAAAGCCGGATCGTAGAAATATTCCTTAAGAATGTCTGTCAGCTTACGGGTAGTAATCCTCAGGTAAAGCTCGCCTTTTTGAGCCACTGCTATAGACCCGTTTTCTTCCGAGATAATGATGGTAATGGCATCTGTTTGCTCGCTAATGCCTAAAGCAGACCGGTGCCGCATACCAAGTTCACGGGGAACGGTATCGTTTTCTGAAACAGGCAATATACACGAAGCAGCCTTTATCTGATTGTTGGCTACGATAACAGCCCCGTCATGTAGGGGACTGGTTTTATTGAAAATGGTTTCCAGCAGACGGCTGCTAACACGAGCATCCAACTCCACGCCCGAAGAAGCATAATTCCGCAATTCCGAAGTATTGGCCAGCACGATCAAAGCCCCCATTTTCTGCCTGGCTAACGTCCTGGAAGCCGCTATGACTTCCGAATAATTCAAAGGTTTGAGTTCCGTATCAATGCGCCAATTCCAGGGTAATATTTTACTCCAACTAAAATTTCTATTGAACAAGATGCTGTTCCGCCCTATCATAAGCAAAAAGCGCCGGATCTCCTGCTGAAAAACGATCAATAAGGCCAACACTCCGGCTCCTAAAAACTGTCCCAAAATGGTGGAAAGCAGCTTCATATTTAAGGCATTGACGCCCCACCAAACGAAGTAGACCAATAGCAGCCCGAGAAAAATATTGAAGGCAATGGTACCCTTTACCAACTTGTAAAGGGTATAAATAAGCAGTGCCACTAAAAGTATGTCAAGGATATCGAGTATGCGTATTTCCAGAAAGTCAAAAAGCCTCATAAAAATGGTTTAAGCTTCGACCCCTCCATCGGCTGCTTTATCCACAGGCATGGAAAGGTATTTGGCCGTTAAAGCAATGGCTTCCATAGCCGGTTTCACATCGTGGACCCTTAGAATATTGGCCCCATTCATTAATGCCATCGTGTTCAATACGTTGGTGCCGTTCAGTGCTTCTTTGGGTGGTACATCCAATACTTTTTTAATTATGCTTTTACGGGATAAACCGACCAACAGCGGCAATTCAAATACCTGAAAAACCTCCAGCTGCCGCAAAAGCTGAAAATTGTGATCCAAGGTTTTACCGAACCCAAAACCGGGATCAATAACCAGGTCATTGACATTTTTCGTCTTCAGGGTTTCCACCTTTCCGGATAATTCCCGGATGATAGACTGGGTTACATCCTCATATTGTGGATTTTGTTGCATCGTTTGAGGCGTTCCCTGCATGTGCATCATGATATACGGAACCTGATACCGGGCCACGGTATCAAAAATGGCCTCATCAAAATTGCCTGCACTGACATCATTGACAATGACAGCCCCTTCATCCAAAGCCCTTTCAGCCACCTCACTCCGGTAAGTATCAATGGAGATCAAGGTGTCCGGATGGCTTTTAAGAATGGCCTTAATAGCGGGAATGGTCCGGTTTAATTCCTCATCTGTTGAAATGGTCTCAGCACCGGGCCGGGTAGAATGACCACCCACATCTATGAAAGTTGCGCCATCCTCCAGGAACCGATCAGCCTGTTCTACAATATCCTTTTCTTTTTGGTAGCGGCTTCCCTCATAGAATGAATCCGGAGTAGTGTTGATAATTCCCATCGTTTTCGGATAAGAAAGGTCAATCAGTTGGTTATTACAGCGAAGGCTTTTTTGAACCGGATAAGGGAATTTTTGGAATTCCATAATTAAATTTGTCTCAAACATTTTGAGGGTTAAAATTAAAAAATTATCCAGTTGGGGCATCAAACAGCCAAACAATATAAAACCGCCTTAGCCCAAACGCGAGAAGTTTTCATCAATAAAAACAAGGACTACGGCACATCCTGGCGGATTTTACGGGTAGCTTCGCTTGTAGATCAAATTTTCATCAAGGCCAAACGGATACGAAGCATTGAAGAAAAAAAGGCCCAAAAGGTCGCTGACGATAAAAAAAGCGAATACATCGGCATAATCAATTATGCCGTATTAAGTTTGATTCAATTAAGGCTCCCCGGGGAAGCACCTTTGGAAATGCCATTTGAGGATGTCCTTGCTTATTACGACTCGATTACTGAAGAAGCCTTTGAGTTAATGGAGCAAAAAAACCATGATTACGGAGAAGTTTGGCGGGAAATGTGGATATCCTCTTATACGGATATAATTTTGATGAAGCTTTTGCGCCTCGGAAAAATTATTGAAAACGATGGCAAGACCATTGCTTCCGAAGGGTTAGAAGCCAACTTCTTTGACATCATTAACTATAGCATTTTTGCTTTAATAAAAATTCAAGAACACTATGAAAGTAGCAATAACGTGGATTAGCCGCCTATTAGTCGGGGCGCTTTTTATATTTTCCGGTTTCATAAAGGCCAACGACCCATTGGGGTTTGCTTATAAATTGGAAGAATATTTCACCGTTTTCGGGATTGAATTCCTGAATCCATTTTCTGTATACATGTCCATTACGGCCTGTGTATTGGAAATGTTTGTAGGCTTACTCCTTTTGCTGGGTATTTGGCGGAAGTTTACCACCACTTTGCTCTTACTCCTAATTGTCTTTTTTGGTTTTTTGACCTTTTATTCAGCCTATTTCCAGGTCGTTCAGGATTGCGGTTGCTTTGGGGAATTTCTTAAATTAACCCCCTGGGAATCTTTTTACAAGAACCTAATCCTTTTTGTATTAATCCTTTGGCTTTTCTTCAACAAAAATTACATCAAAGGGCTTTTCAGCCCGATTCAGGGCCAACGTATTGCTTTTACCTTACTGGCATTGGCCATTGTATTCCCTGTTTACACCTACAATTATCTGCCGGTTATGGACTTTCGGCCTTATCATGTGGGCAGTAACATCAAAAAGAAAATGACCATCCCTGAGGATGCCCCGGAGACCAAATATGAAACAAGGGTCATCTATAAAAATACCAATACAGGAGAAAAAAAGGCTTTTAAAACCAAAAATATCCCCGAAGATACCACCACCTGGAAATGGGTGGAAACCAAAAACAAAAAAGTTCAAGAGGGCTATACCCCTCCTATTCATGATTTTTCTATTGAAGGGCTTGAGGGATACGATTATACCGATGATTTTCTGAGTCAAAAAGGCTATCGCCTGGTGGTTGTCCAGTATGATCTGACTAAAACCAATACAGGAGCTCAAAAAGCCCTGACTAAATTGGCCAAAAAGGCGAAGGGAGAAAACAACCTTGCCTTCTGGGCATTGACTGCCTCTCCTGAAAGCAAAATCAAGCAATATCGTGAAAAATACAATGTAGGTTACCCCTATTATATTTCTGATGCCACTACTTTGAAGACTATTATCCGCGCCAATCCGGGCTTGCTATTAATGAAGAACAACGTGATCAAGGCCAAGTGGTCAGATTTAAACATCCCTTCCGTGAAAACCATTAAATCATACTTGAATAAGGACAAGGAGACTTAACGCTAACCAGGACTAAAACTTGCCACCCATGGGACGTTTTATTCTTCGCAGGCTTATTTACGGGGTAATGGTCTTATTGGGCGTGGTGATAGTGGTATTTCTTTTATTCAATGTATTGCCGGGAGATCCTGCCAGGCAGACCCTTGGCCAAAGGGCTGATGTAGCAACCGTTGAAACGATACGTGATCAACTGGGCCTTGATGAACCCCTTCACACCCAATTCCTGATGTACCTCAATGATGTGTCGCCCATGTCTTTTCACGAAGATACCCCTGAAAATCAGGAAAAATACCATTACACCGAGCTCTTTAAATTCGGGGATAACAATGTGGCTGTCCTGAAAACCCCCTATTTGAGGCGTTCATTTCAAACCCAGAAACCCGTATCGGCCATTCTTGCCAATGCCTTACCGCAGACAGCCCTACTGGCAGTAACGGCTCTTTTTTTTGCCACCATCATTGGTATCATACTGGGAGTATTTTCAGCCCTGAAAATGTACACCTGGAAAGACAATGGGTTAATGGTACTGGCCATTCTGGGCATTTCTACGCCTTCTTTTTTCTCAGCGATCCTCTTTTCCTGGATTTTCGGTTTCTTATTAAGCGATATCACAAACCTTAATATGTATGGGGGATTATACCATTACGACCCATTTCAGGGGAGAGTGCTGGTGCTTAAAAACCTTATACTCCCGGCAGTGACTCTGGGAATCCGCCCATTGGCGATCATTACTCAACTAACCCGCAGCTCTATGCTGGATGTTTTAAATACGGACTATGTCCGAACAGCCACCGCCAAAGGTTTGAAACATTACACCGTAGTTTTCAAACATGCATTGCGCAATGCACTTAACCCGGTTCTTACAGCTGTTTCAGGCTGGCTGGCTTCCCTTCTGGGCGGGGCCTTTTTCGTGGAATACATTTTTGACTGGAAAGGCATTGGTAAAGTCACCATCGATGCGTTGAATAAAAATGATCTGCCGGTGGTAATGGGGGCTGTACTGCTTATATCTACCATTTTTGTGGTGACCAATATTGTTGTGGACATCTTGTACGGGGTGCTTGACCCAAGGGCAAGGATTCAATGAAGTGATGGTACTGAGTATTGAGTTTTTGAGACGGTTAAACTATCCCATGCGCATTTCAGGTGGTTCTCAATCTTGGTAGGATAAGTTGCTTTTTGGTGGGTTAAAAAACAAGTGAAACGCTGAAGAATAACCAATGAAAATCTACCTCATCGGCTTCATGGGAAGTGGTAAAACGGTTTACGGAGAACGTCTCGCCAAACAATTGAAATGGGATTTTTACGATCTTGATCAATTGGTAGAAGCTAAAGCAGGAATGACTGTTCAGGCCATTTTCCAAGGCCAAGGAGAAGCTTATTTCCGGAAACTGGAAAAAGAAGCCCTGCGGGAAACCAAGGACCTCCATCAGACAGTCATTGCAACAGGAGGCGGTGCACCGGCTTACCACGATAACATCGATTGGATGAATACCCATGGGGACACCATTTACCTCAAGTTACTCGAGGAAAAGCTGGCTAAAAGGCTCAAAAAGGAAAAGGATAAACGCCCCCTGATTCAAGGCATGAAAGACCATCAACTTCAAAATTTTATCAGTGAAAAGCTAAAGGAACGGAGCTATTATTACCTCCAAGCGAAGCGAGTAATAGACCCCATTCATGTGCAGCCGAATGAATTGGCTAAATTGCTTAAGACAGAAACCACAAACTAAGCTTTTTAGTGATCTCCCTGATCTTCAAAAAAACTAAAAACAGATTTCCCGTATTTGCGCTTTTCCCGGAAATTAGGATGATCATCGAATTCTTCTTTCTTAAAATGCTCCATGATCACCCATCCGTCCTGCTTCAGCAAACCCCTTTCAAAAATGATGTCAATTAGGGTTTTTTTATCGGCCAAAGCAAAAGGCGGATCAATAAAAATGATATCGAAAACCTGAGAAGTAGCCCGCAAATATTCAAAGGCATTCATCTGTAGCGCCTCAACCTGTGGTAATCCTAACCGCTCCTTTTCCTTGTTAATAAATTTTACGGATTGGGGATGATTATCAACGGCAAGGACCTCCTGGCAACCACGGGAAGCAAATTCATAACTAATTCCACCGGTGCCGGCAAACAAGTCCAATACTGATAAATCCTCAAAATCAAAATAATTCCAGATGATATTGAAGATATTCTCCTTGCTGTTATCCTTTATGGGCCGCAGTTTCATAGTTTTTAGCGGCTGGATGGCCTTACCTTTTTTTGTGCCTCCGATTATTCGCATAGCGGAATGCCTAACATGTTGTAAAAAAAGTGATCCGGGATTTCATTCAATTTATTGCTATAACTGAGGTTTTCCGGTTTTTTCAAAAATCGGGGATACCGAATGTAGCGGTACAACATTTTGAAACGGTTAGATTCCTTGAAAAGATTACCTGAAAAGAAAAACGCATCCTGATGCGGATTGATTCCCAATTGTTCAGCAGTGTAAAGGACGTAATAAAGCAGATCGTTATGGGTTTCAAACCGGAAAAGATTGAATAGTTGTAATCCTTGCTCATCGAGTACAGCCAACCTCACCAATGGGTCCTCTATGTCCGCAGCCAACAGGGGTTTGCTTATGCCTTGAAATTGCGAAAACAAACCCGCCAGCCAGGGTGTACCAATGTGGCAATAGGTTTTTACATTGAACCCCTCGGGTAAAGCATTCAGCCATTCATGCGGAATACTGTATAGCAAATAGCTATCTATGAAAGGCAGGTAATCTTCTTTGAGGGATTCACGCTCCGGTTGCCCGAAATTAAGCTGGAAATAATTTTGTCTTAAATCCGCTGCAAAAAAATCGTTGGGAATAGGAGTAACCTTAGGCGAGGAAACCACCAAACGCTTATGCTGAAAAACCTCCCTAAGTAGTGGCTCTTTTTTCAACCCGTCCGCTAAGGCATCCTGATTATCCTCATTGACTGATTTTTGACTGTTAGAAATGGTTTTTAGATAAATCAGCCTTTGGCTACTATCATAAATCTGGATTACATAATAAGAATGGAAGAGCCCTAAAATTAAACTTGCTTCAGCACTTGAGATATGGTCGAAGGCATCATCCTTGATTTCTTGTTGAACAAGGAGTTTTTCCATGACAGATTTTTAATCGTATAGCGGCAAACCTATTCAAAACGGACAAGCCCAATATTTACCAATTTCCTGAGGTGACAGCTTTTTGCATAGAGCCGACTTTCAGGGTTTTGTCTTCCAGGATGGGTTTGACATCCTTTATTTCAAAGACATTAACGGCTACCCCGCGTTGCTTAATTTTATCGGCATCAATTTTAAACTTTTTGCCGGTCATTGGGGCATATTGAATGGAATCTACCGGGTAATTGGGGAAAAGGGACTTTTTCACAGGTACCATAACCGTATCCCGTTGAATTTGTTGAGTGGTATCATTGGGATCCCCTTTGGTAGAGACAACAGGAAGCGTATCCCTTTTGACAAAATGCATCAGGGTATCCCAGCTTCCGGCATAACGACCATTGACATCTTTAAAGGTTTTTTGGGCTTCCCTTCCTTTCTCCAACCGTTCTATAACCATCTTCTTTCTTTTAAGACGCTTTTTCTTTGCCATAATCGGGTCCTTAATAACCCCGTACAGCGAATAAATAGCAATGGCTGCCAGTACAACCAATAAAACTTTTGTGATGTATTCGACCACTTTGTTACCCATCTTTAATTTGGTTCATTTTCAATGTTTAAATTGGCATAGCAAAAGTATAAATATTTAGGGAAAATAGTACTTAGATTCCTATATGAAGGTTACAACTTAATGCATTATGGTGTCAGAATTGCAAACGAACCTGGGTTTTAACGGTTGTTTTGGTATTACCGTTAATCGCCTGGTATCCTGACCCCACGGTATTTTTGTTGAAATAATGGGTTCTTCCGGCTTTGATCCATAAACTCAACTTTCCCCAAGCCTTTAGTTTGGAAAGCAAATAATACCTCATACCCCGGTCCTGGAAAAACGGAATGCTAAACGTGTACAGTAGGTCGTTTTCATACGTATAAATACGCGCCTGGTAATCATCTACATTAAAAAGCGCATAGCGTCCTATGACATAGAAATCATTGTCAGCAACTTCATAGCGTACATCCTGGAAAGCAAGCCAACCTCTGATCGGTGATTGGTCCTCCATTTGATAAAAACTATGGACTAAGCGTGTTTGAAAAGACCAATTCCTGGAAATTTTGTAATCCAGGTTCCAGCGAAAATACCATTGCTGGTAACGACCGGTTTTACCAACCGAAGCCTCACTTTCAGACAAGTTCCTAACCTTACTTTGGCCCTTTATTCGCCAATACATCTCAAATCCTCCCGGATCATAGGTAATGTTGGTCTGGTATTCACGCCCTTCGGAGGGTTGATCAGTACGAAAACGAAGCCAGGGGAATTTAAAATAATCAAAATAGGTGCTCACCTGCCAATTTTCAAAAAGCTCCGTCTGGAGGGTTAAAAATAGGCCATTCTCATTGCTTACTTGACCACTTTCCCGAAAGGCATTTCCATAAGGCGCATTATAGTTTCTGGGATAATGGCGGTAAAGAGCCCCTAATTTAATACCGGACGGGAAATTAATCAACATGCCGTTCAAATTGGCAACGGCCCCGCTATGACTATAGCCAAATTCCCCGAAAAAGTAAAAATTCCGGTATAACCACTTGTAATCCAAACCCAAATTCCAGGCTTCCTTCCCGGACCAGTCAAATTGGTCGTAAAGCTTGTCACTGATAGATAGGGGTTTTTCATTTTTGACGTATAAGCCCGTCAACCCTATATCCAGATTAGCAAAATCCTGGCTAATATGAGCACCGGCCAATTCCTGGCGGAAAGCATTTTTATCCGCAAGCTCAGCTTTCCGGCGGTGCATGCCACTACTTTTAATGGAAGTGATGGCTCGGGATTCCCTTAACGTATCCTGAGTGGCAAGGTTAGCATCCTGTAGTTTATTCGAATAAAAACCGGTAACCTTTGTATTCTTCAATCCCCATGTAGCCCCTATACCCCGAAAGTAATTGTTTTCATTGGCTGATGTATAAGCATCCAGGCCTTCGTTGCCTTTGCTCAGACCAAAAGCATTGGGCGTTTTGCCCAGGGATAAACCACTGGCCATTACCAGGCCCTGACCGAATTGTGCCTCAAAATCTCCCAAGGCCAATGATTTTAAAGGCCCGATGTCTTTCATGAACAGATGACCCGAATAATAATCAAACCCCTGGGATTGGCTACCCTGAAAAAACTCCTCCCCGGCATCTTTTTCAGCTGTAAAGCCTAAACTTATCCGGTCTGAAAGGGTATATTGGTAACGGGTATAAAGATCCAAAGGACTTCCCAAATAGCCTTTATTGTTTTCACGGGAAGAGGCTGTGTCAGCTATCCTTTGACCTTTCACTTTTTCCAGAAGGCGTTCACCCCTTAAAAAAATGTCATGGTTTCCAAATTGGGTTAAATTTTTGAGATTGATGGCAATCCGGTCCTTTTCTTTCCTGGTATTGACAAAAGGCAATAACCATTTGATGGTTTTTCTGTCTAAGCTTGAAACGGCTTGCAACTCATAAACTGTAGTGAAACCATCATATTGGTCCCGGTAAGCAATGATTCCATTCACCTGGGGTACGTTCAGGAAAGGCAGGGAAAGCAGTTCATCCTTGCTAGCTTTATTCAACGATAATGGGTTTTCGTAATAATGGTTTAATGAAGTGACCAAATCCGAATAATCCAGGGCTTGATCCTTTTCTTCGAGGATATTCTCAATGATGCGGGAGACGGTTTGAGAGGTAGGCCTTTGGCAATACGCCTTATCCATAGTGATGGTAAAGACCAGGATTAGGATGAACCCTTTTAAGAAAGTGTTTTGTATGCCGTACCCTAAATCCATTTGCTCACTGTTGGATGTAGTTCGTGCTTAAAGCCGGCGTAATTCCCAATGTCTGATGAAAATCAAAATTTAAATTTACAGTCAGCCATTTCCATCGATAGCGTAGGCCAAAAGAATAAGAAAACGGGGCGGTACTTACACCGGTCTGCAGTTGAAGCTTTTCGACAGGGCTGTAAGTTAAGCCACTTTTAAACCGGGTATCGTAGGAAATGCTTTTTTCAAAAGCCAGGTGCCAGGCAACCTTTTCTGAGAATTTGTAGCTTGCTCCCAAATTAAAAGTGGGTGGGGTTTCCTTTTTACCACCGGCTTCCCATCCTTGTGCAGTGGGATTAAACACATGGATAGCGGTTTTGATCTTATCGTTTAACCGGAATAAAAGGCTGGCTTCCCCCATTATCTGCCACTCATTTCCATATTCCCGGATAAAAGTATTAAAGGCATCAAACTGCAAACCTGCGGAGAGGTTTTCCCCAAAGCTACGGGAAATTGCCAGGCCATACTTCTGTTGTCCAAAATAAGGTCCATTAGAGAATTGGTGAAAGCTAATTCC
The DNA here is from genome assembly GCA_964549595.1 of uncultured Sphingobacteriales bacterium. Lineage (GTDB taxonomy): Bacteria > Bacteroidota > Bacteroidia > CAILMK01 > CAYYUA01 > CAZQQN01. The sequence goes on from CAZJWK010000005.1 coordinate 15,224, forward strand.
TACCGTACCAATATCATTAATCGGATAAGCGATGCTTAGTGCCCCTGCATTTAAGGATTCAATCCCAAATTTACGCTCTGCATAAATCCCGAAACGGAGGTTTTCCAATTCGGCCAAAGCAGCTTGGTTGTAAAAATTAGCCCAGTGATCTGTTATCGTGATACCGGATTGGGATAGTGCGTTGTACTTTCCTCCGGCACCGTAATTTTTGCCACCTGCTAATATTTGGCAGCTCAGGGATAAAAGGAGGAAAAGAATGAAAAATTGACGTACTACCATTGATTTTCAATACCATTCATCAGCCAAATGTATAAAAGATGAGTCCTTTTGAAATTAACAATATGTAAAAATTGGCTACTGGATACATTTTCTCCAGCATTCCTTAAAGGAAGAACGGGTTTTTCCCTTAAGCTTTAAATTTTTCTCCTTGGCAGCTTTTAGATAGCTTTTCGCGGATTCGCATTGATTTATTTCACAATAACCCATACCAAGACTCAATAGGATCTGGCGGCTATCGGGTACTAAGCGATAAGCTTTTTCCAGGTATTTAAGCCGCTGTTTGAGATACATTTCCTCTTTTTGAGAATTTTGACGGGCTTTCCGCTGGTAGATTTTGGCCAGGTATTGATAAGCCCTTTTGTTGCCAGGATCAATGTCAAGGGCACTCATTAAGGTATTTTCGGCTTTGTCCAAATTGCCGAATTGCAGGTTCAGTGCGCCAAGACTGGTTTTTATATCCGCGGTTTCTAAACCTTTTTTCACGGCTTGCTTTAGGTACTGATAAGCTTGTCGGTAATATTGCTGTTGTTGGTTTTTTGCTTTTGCATTTTGGGCATATAGGCTGTACAGGTTTCCCATGGCGGCATACCCTTTTCCGGGATTTTCCGGGTGCTCCATAGCCTTTTTTGCTCGTTGGTAGGATAGCTCCAAATTCCCGATCTCCCGGTAAAAATCAGCTGCCAGGGCCGGAAAATTGATCGTTTCATATTGGGCAAATTCAAATGGCGGCCAAAAAAGATGATTAATAACCGTAGCCGGCATGGACGCTTTAACCGGCTCGGTGCGGTGAAAAATATCCCTTTCACCGTCCTGATAGCCAAGCCTTTTGATCACGGACTGATTATTTTTGTTATCCTTTAAATACAGAACAGCCACCGGATCCGCGAAAACGGGTTTAAATTCTTGACTTTTCATCAGATGCTGATGAAGTTTGGGAAAATTTAACCGATGAACCACTGCATAATCAAACCCGTATAAACTATCCGCCTCCTGAAAAACCCTCGGATATTCAGTCATTTGGGCAAAACGGTTAAAAAACGCTTCGGGGAACACATCCAGATCCCTGAGGTCAATAAAAGTCTTAAAATCAGGACGAAAATGCCACATCAGATAAGAGGAAGTCAAATAACCTGAAAAACACCTTCCTTTTATATCGTGCTTTTGGATAAAACGAGAGACACCCACAGGATTTTTTACCGCATTTACCTGTAAACCGTATTGATCATTCCTGTTGAAGGCTTCATAATAGGCATTGCTTGGAATTGCCATAAAAAAAGTAAGGCTTATCAATACCAAGACAACTGCACTGCTAAAGCTGATCCCAAAAAGGTTTCGCTTGTAAATTTCGGATTTTTGGCCAATCCAACGTGCTATTGCATGCAGGCCAGTACTCGCAACCGGTAAGCTTACCAGGATGAAAAAAGGGATGTTCCGATAGGCCGTAAGAGAAAGGTAAAAAAACATGCCCAAAAAAAGGATATAACCGCTGCCAAAATTGATTAAGGGGCGCAAATACCAACGGTGATTTTTACCCCTGTTTCCCGGATATCTAATAAAAAGGGAAATTAAGGTAACAGCAAGAAAAATCAGATTAAGGTAAGCTTGGTACTGCCAGTAATTAGGGTGGGTAAAAGCAAAGAGCTCAGTGGTGTATTTATTGGCGCCCAATTGCTGGTAAATATTCCAGGGATGAAATATCATCTCCCAACCTCTGGGATTAATGGCCACGGACAGAATAGCCAAAACCATAACGATAGTCAACCAGGTTGGCTTCTGAAGATTGGTGATTCCCCATTTGACTTTTAGTAATATGTAGTCCGACCAAAGGGTTACAGTAAAGACCCCAAGCATTATTAAACCCGTACCGTAAGCTTCGTGAAAATTGGTCCAGACCACTTGTAGCAATATTAGCCAAAATACACTTTTATGGGGTTTTTGTCGATAATTGATCAGGAAAAAGGTAAAAGCCAGCACCATAAAATGGCTTACCATTTCCGGCCTGCCATTGATCCTGAATTCCCAGGCCATTAATCCGGTAATGACCCCAATAACAAAAGCAGCATTGGGATATTTGGTTTCATCCGGAAACAGCGGAATTTTTAGCTGCTGAAATATTCGGTACAGAAGTAATAGACAACCGGTAGTCACTATGGCTTGAAAAAAATACACAAAAGAAGGGCCCCCGATCCCCTGGAACCAATAGGCGATCACTTCAAACCCCCATTTCACATTGACCCATTCCTCGCCGGCCATTGTATAAGAAAACTGATCAACTCTGGGAACCTGGAAATTTTGTACAATCCATTCACCGGTTCGAAAGATCCACCAAAGGTCCGGTTCTCTCAGGCTTTTTAAGCTCAAAGTAATTCCTGACAGGATGCAAATAAACCAAGCAAGGAAAGAAAGGTTTTTTAAAACGGGAGATTGATGCTTGGGATCAAACCATTTCTGGGAAGGTTTTGATTGCCTTTGGCTTTGCTTGGTTTTCTTGCCCATTGGCCCAATGCTTTTCAGGACCAATTTCAATAATAATCAGCAAATGGCCAATTTGATAAAAGGTAATTGCTGAAAATGGAAATGCTGCTTTATTTGACCTTTATCATAAGGAGGAAGAAACGGAAGTACGCTCAAAGGGCTCTTTATTTTTAGCCATCACCAGGTCAATTTGTGAATAAAGCTTTTTAAGTTTTTTGGCCATTCTTGGTTTCTTATTCCGTTCAAGGTATTGAATGACCCTTTTTAGTTTGTTTTGATCCAGCCAATCGGGTTTATCGGTCTTTAATGCCTTAAGTTTATCAATGGCCCCATCAGAGGATTTTTTGATTGTTTTCATAACCAGGCTGTGTAGCTTGGAGGGTTGGGCATTATTCTGTAAGTAGCGCTCAAGGCTTCTGACCAGATCGCCTTTGACCCGGCTATCGGTATTATTAAGCACGACCACACTTATTGTATCTTCAATATGGCGTTTAAAGCTAGTCCGGAATCCATTCCATAAACCATTGTGATACACCACTTTTTTCCCGTTTCGCTCTTCGATCCGGAAACCGTACCCATAATCTATTTGGTAACCATTCATTAGCCGGACACGGTTAAAGGCTTTTTCCAATTGGTTTTGATCTATCAAGGTTTGGTTATAAAGGGCTTGGTCCCATTTGAAAAGGTCCTCAGCTGTGGAGTAGATCCCTTTGTCACCCACTACACCATCATGTACCGTTTCCGAAACTTTATGGTAATAATAACCACTCTTCCGGTAACCATTCATCTTTTCGGGGTAATTTTTGTCAAGGGCAGCACTGTAAACAAAGGTATTCTCCATATCAAGGGGCTCAAAAACTTGTTGATCAAGAAATTCCCCGAAACTTTGACCGGTAACCTTTTCAACAATGGTTGCCAAAACTACATAGCCTGTATTCGAATAATGGAAACGGCTTCCGGGGCGAAAATTAAGAAATTCGTTTTCAGCCAACAGATTGATAACATCATCATTATAGGCCTTTTTATCATCCGGGTATTTATGCTCTAAGAGCCACATATAATTAGGCAGACCTGCTGTATGGTTAAGTAAGTGCTTAATTGTGACAGCTTCATAAGGAAATTTGGGGAAATATTCAGTCACACGATCGTCATAATTAAGACGACCTTCTTTCTCTAACATCATGATGGCAACTGCAGTAAATTGTTTACTCACAGATGCCAATTGATAAGGCTTAGCAGAATCTATAGGTGTGCCTTTTTTAGGATTTGCATAGCCAACCCCGTTTTTATAAATCATTTGCCCCTTGTAGTTTACCATGACCTTCCCACTGAATTGATAATTGGTATGGTATAACCCTACAATCGAATCCACCCCTTCGACCAGATTCGATTCCAGCAATTTGGCAATATCGGTTTCTTCAGATTGAGATAAAACTTCCTGTTGAGGCACTTTATCCCCTTTTAAAGTGGAAAGAAAACTGACGGATAAAGATGCAACCGTGATCACAAACATTAAAATAATTACGCGAGTCGTAAATTGTAATCTCACTGGTTCATGCTTTTATTATAAAAAAAGTCATTGCAGTCATTTGAAAACTGCAATATTAAAGGTATTCACTAAATTTAAAGAAATCGGAATGATAAGAAGCTTAGGTTTTAAGTTCCCGGAGCAAAATTTCTTTCCATTCAATTCAAAAATATCAAACGTATAACAAATCAAGCAAGAAAAGATTCCCGACTGCATTTAATAATCAGAGCCGGGAATCCTGAGCATTATTCCAGTTCTGCATCAAGGATGATTTCAGTACCCCCTAATGCTTTAGAAACAGGGCAATTCTTTTTGGCACCCTCCGCATGTTCCAGAAATTTATCCTTATCAATTCCGGGTACTTTCGCCCTGGTTTTTAAATGAATTTTAGTGATCGCAAATCCCCCTTCTACCTCATCTTCAGTAACGCTGGCATCTGTATTCACCGATTCTGCTTTGTAACCATCACTTTCCAGCCCGGCAGAAAGGGCCATTGAATAACAAGCAGCATGGGCAGCGCCAATTAATTCTTCGGGATTGGTACCACCACTACCATCGCCAAAGCGGGAATTGAAATGATATTGCCCGTTGACTTCCATGGTTTCACTGGTTACAGAACCTTGGCCATTTTTAAGGCCACCTTGCCATACGGCATTTGCATTTCTTGTAGGCATAATGTTTTAGTTTTAGGGGTTAAAGGACCTTAAAATTACAAATTTCATTCCCAATAACGTTTAAAATAACGGTTAATGTTCACTTTTTCATTTAAAGTACCTTCACCTTCAAGAAAATTAATCATTTGAGAAGCAAAATAAGGGGCCAAAGAAACACCTTTGCTGCCCATGCCATTAAAAATGCCGATTACCCGATCTTCCGGATGAAGACCAAGGTAGGGCCTCACATCTTGGGTGGCAGGCCTTATACCGGCTTGTTGATCAATAACCTCGTAAGGCACTTTCAGGTTTTTATCCAATAGGCGCTTGAGTTGTTGAAACCCTTCTTCAGTAGGATAAGGATTATCAATGTCCGTTTCGTAAGTAGAGCCGGAACGGAAGTATCCATTTCCCAACGGTATCAGCCAAAAATCTTTATTGAGGATTTTGTCCATTTTAAGTTGCTGAGCCTTAATTGTTAGGATCTGACCTTTTACAAAGCTAAAGGGCAACCAATTAAACCAGGGATTATACCTGGCCTCACTCCCCTCAGAAAAAATGATGTACCGGGCTGAATCACCTCCTCGTTTTATGCCGGAACCTCCTATAATGAGTTCATCATACGAAAGCTGCTCCTCCATAAGTAACCCTTTATGCTTTAGGAATTTCCGATAATGGCTCAGAAAGGTTTTGGTATCCAAAAAGCCCGATTTGGTAATTTCAATACCACCCAGTTCATTGACCAAAAATTCTTCGGGAATGCCCGGTTTTTCACTATCCGCTACATAACCCTTATACTCAGGATTAGCACTCCTGGCCAACCACTCATTTTGCTGTTCTATATTTTTGAAAACCTTCTGCACATTTTTTTCAAAATAAAATGTATCGTTCAAATGGTTTTCGAGCCCTCTGTAAGTTTGCAATGCAAAAGGCAGAATATCATCTGCCATCCACGTTTTCACCATTCTTCGTCCCGTTATGGGATTCACTAATCCGGCAGCCACTCGAGAAGCTGAACCCGGATCATTATTATCAATCACCAATGGTTTCAAGCCTTTTTGTAAGGCAAACCAGGAAAGCAACGAACCGCTTAACCCTTGACCCACAATAATATAATCAAAATGCATACAGCCTAAGATGCTTTAAATGCCTAACTAATACTTACCAAAACGTAAACCTCGACTTAAAAAAGTGTTGATAACCATGTCAACCTCTTAATTAAGCAACAATCATTTTTTAATCGCCCTTAACATTTCCCTTTTACCCGGAGGCCCCGATATTCGCTCAACTTCAAAACCACAACTCATCAAATCCCGCCTAACCTGACCTTTAGCTGAATAGGTAACAAAAACGGACCTTTCAGGCATTTGTTTCGAAATTTTTTGGAAAAGGAAATTCTCCCACATTTCCGGTTGTCGAGAGGGAGCAAAGGCATCGTAATACACCAAATGCCAGGAACCTGATAGATCAGCCTTTTCCAATTTTTGTTGAAGCTTCTTTTGTTGAAAAAAAGGATTGACTTCGTACCATTGTCCAAACGGTAATTGGTGAATTTGTTCAAATTCTTTTTGGGCCTTTTCCCATTCCAATAAATCGGCATAATTGAGCTGGACTATTTGTTTCTTGCTCAAGGGGTAAGGCTCCAATGCCAGGTAATGCGTTCGCCAATGCCTTTGCTCAACTTCCAGTGCCGTTAATAAAGCATTTAATCCCGTCCCAAGGCCTACCTCCAGGATATTCAACGGCTTTTCATTCTGGCTTAATTGATTTAAACCTGATTCAATAAACACATAACGCGACTCTGAAATGGCACCATTTCCGGAATGATAACTTTCATCCATTTCCGGGATGTAAAGCGTGTGAGACCCATCTCTCGTTTCCTTTAACTGACCGTTATACCCTTTTTTCGTGTCCATTGCCCTTATTTAATGCCGAATGTTAGCAATGCTTCCAGGCATCACCTTCTACTTTCTCCATTCAAAAATCAGAAATGATCAATACAAATCGTACTCTAATAACCGGCAATCAATTTTTCCGTTGTAAAAAGGGATTCGGTTTTTTGTTCTTAAACCAATATGCTTAATCATTTCAAGGTTACCGGTAAAAATGAATCCCTGGTATTCCCGGGCTTCTTGTTTTAAAAAATCACCAATGGATCTGTATAAATCGGCCAAATCCTCTTCTTCCTCCATCCTTTCGCCATAAGGGGGATTCATAACAATCGTACCAGGTCCATCAGGAATCGGGGTTTCTTGAAATTGGCATTCCTTGAATTGAATAAATTTAAGCACGCCGGCCTTTCGGGCATTGGCCTCTGCTGCTTTTAAGGCTTTCGGATCATGATCGGTGGCAATGATTTCAGTGGCTATGGATTGTTTGGAATTTTTCCGTGCATTTTCCCGGATTTGGTTCCAGAGCTTAGAATTATACCCTTTTATATGCATAAAACCAAAATTGTTCCTTAATAAACCCGGTGGTCGGTTAAGGGCCCATAAGGCTGCTTCAATGGCCAAAGTCCCTGTTCCGCACATTGGATTGATGAATGGTTGGGTAGCAACCCACCGGGTCGCCCTGATAATGGCACCCGCTAAAGCTTCTGACAAAGGGGCCGGACCACTCCTCTGACGATAACCATGTTTAGACAATGGTTCACCGGAAGTATCCAGAAAAATAGCACATTTTTCTTCCTGCCAAAAAAGGAATAAAACGGCGCGGTCTTTATTAGGCCCACTATCCGGTCTCTTACCTATTTTATCCTGAAAGTGGTCCGCTATGGCATCTTTCACCTTTAAACTGGCAAACCTTGTGTCTTTTATATTATCGTTCTGAACGAAATTATCAATACTGAAATATCCGTTTTCCTTTAAATAGTCTCCCCACGAAATTTCTCTTAGCGCATCGTATAATGCTTTGGGTCCGGGAGCCTTGAATCGTTTTATTAAAAAAAGGACCTTATGCGCAGTCCTGAGGTAAAGATTCAGGTATATGCAATCCCTTAACGAGCCCTTAACCTCGACACCCGTATGGCCCTCTTGTGTTACTTTATAATCCAGTTCGCGAATTTCTTCTGCCAAATAAGGAGCCATTCCCTTAGGGCATGTCATACGAATTGTCGAAAATTCAGAGTAAAAATCTACCATTGGATAATGCTTGAGTCATTAAAGATTAAAAACATGACCATGAAAATGCTGAGGATGCATTTGAATACCCCGTTTTTTATCATATTGAAAAATTAAGCTGATGGCTTAATTTGCATGAAAACCATTACTAACATTTCATACGCAAAATGTTTTACTTTGTAGCGCAAAAATAAGGATATTCTGAGGCGAAAGGCAGTTTGCCATTGAATCATGTTGAATAGCAAGAATTATTACGAAGCCGATAAAAAACCCTTCATGGATCATTTGGATGCCTTACGTTGGCATTTGATCAGATCCATAGTAGTCATATTTGCCTTAACCATTATTGCATTTGTCAACAAGGATTTTGTTTTTGACGGATTGGTTCTTGCTCCCGCAAGAACAGACTTCTGGACTTACCAAACCCTTTGCCTGCTCTCAAATAAACTTTATCTTGGGGACAACCTCTGCATTAAGGAAATGGGGTTTGAGCTTTCCAATATCCATATGGCCGGGCAATTCACCCAGCATATTTTTGTATCCGTTGCCATGGGAATAATCGTAGGGTTTCCATACTTAATGTTTGAGCTTTGGCGTTTTATAAAACCCGGCCTTACCAAGGCTGAACGCAAATACGGACGCAACCTGATTTTTTTTAGTTCATTGCTTTTTTTCCTGGGGGTTCTTTTCGGGTATTTTATGCTTAGCCCAATGTCCATCCAATTTTTGGGTAGTTACCGTGTGACGCAGGAGATTACCAACGTGATTACCTTGCGAAGCTTCATTGCTACCCTCGCTTCTGTCATTTTTGCAGCGGCCATCATTTTTGAGATCCCTGTTTTGATCTATTTCCTCTCAAGAATGGGATTGGTAACCCCGGATTTGATGAAGGCTTACCGTGCCCATTCCATAGTAGGGGTATTAGCCCTTTCGGCTATTTTAACCCCGCCGGACCTGACCAGCCAGATATTGCTCTGTGTTCCTTTTATCCTGATTTATGAGTTTAGTATCAGGATTGCTAAGTGGATTTACAAGTAAAAAGGAGGTGAAATTGAGTAGCAATAAGAGTAAAAAACCAAAAAAGAAAAACAAAACAGGGTTATAAGCCAGAATACATTGTGTTGGGTTGTTGTTTTCAGAAGTTAGCCTTTGACATTAAATTTTATGCAAGGTTGGCCAGGCCTAATAGACCTCACACACTTCTTCAAAACTTTTCCGTTTCAGGTTGGGTACCTGCGCATCCTTAGCCGGATAGCCCACGGGTATGAGTAGAAAAGGCCTTTCGTTTTTGGGACGTTCCAGGACCGATTTCAGGAAATCCATTGGGCTTGGCGTATGAGTGACCGCTGCCAGGCCGGCATTGTGGATAGCAACCAATAGAAAACCACACGCCAATCCTACGCTCTCATTGACATAATAATTGGGGTATTTTTGGTTATTAATGAGATCATAGGGCTTTTTGAAAACTACCAACAGCCAGGGCGCTATCTCCAGGAATGGTTTGTTCGGCTCGGTCCCTAACTTGGCCAAGTCTTCTTTCCATTGCTCACTCATTCGCTTTTCATAGTTGATGCGCTCTTCCTCTTCGGCTGCATTACGGATTTGCTTTTTTACCGAAGCATCTCCTACCAAACAAAAGGTCCAGGGTTGCTTATGAGCCCCTGAAGGCGCGGAAGAGGCAGTCATGATAATATGCTTCATTACCTCGAAGGGCACCTGTTCATCCGAAAATTCCCGGACGGTGCGTCTATGGTCCAAGGCCTCATAAAATTGGCGACTCCGAATAAGGACTTCTTGATTGCTTAAGGGGTGGTGCTGATAAGGTATAAAATCTGCCATAAAAGCTTATTTGAAAAATCCGGGTTCGAATATAGGAACGCTTAAATTGAAAAAATCATCGAAATAAGCGCCTAAGTAATTCTCATAATGAATGAGTGTCTGCTTCCTAATGAAGACTTTGGCTTTAAACCTGTTGGATTGACTCAATGGAAGGGCTACAGGTGGGATAAAAAATCCGTTCAAAACTGGATACTTAACCTTTGGCTTAAACTTACTTCAGTAATTTTTTTAAATTGGCTATCTTTAAAAAGCCTTTTATGGATCCTTATTCCTTTCAGGATAACACCTTTGAAGAAGACAATCAGATCATCCGGGACAGCCTAAAAACCATAGGTCAGCGATACCAAGTAACGAAAGTGACTGAAGCTGAAGAAGGCCAAATACAGCAACAACTAGCTCAATTTGATGCTTTTCAGGCTTATCAGCAGGTAATCCTGTATGGTGCGGCTAAAGTAACCCATAACAATCATAGTAGCTACTTCACTGTAGTCACGCTAAATGCACAGCCGGAGGGCTTAACTGTTTACCAAAGCCAACAGCCGGATTTGACGGAATTTACCTTTGCAGGCTTGACGAGATTGAAGAAAAATTACGGTGATGTAAAAATCCGTCCGGATACTACCACCGATAAACTGGTTGAGCTGTTCAAACCCACTAAGATTAAATTTCCGATGGATAAAGCATTTCATAAGCACTACCATGTGACTGCTGACGACACCCAACATTTAAAAGAAAAGGTAACCACCCAATTTCTGGACACCATAAAGCAACATGAGGCACTCGAAATAGAGATCAAAGGAAGGGATTTGCTGGTACGCTTACCTAAAGGAATATCAGTAAAGGTTGCGGAGCAGTTAGCCGATTTTTTGGCGGGGATTACCGTAGCGGGTTGAATAAAGGTTAATCGAAATGCTTAAAACCTTAATCAAAAACCAAAATTTAACCTTAGGAATTCCTTACAAGCATTTGGAAAATGTGAAAGACCCTTAATAAGCCCGCTCATCGCTCCCCTCATAATAGTTAATAAAAGCCTTATTCATTACTTTATTTCCACCGGCAGTGGGGAAGTTACCGGTAAAATACCAATCACCCTTGTTTTTAGGACATGCTTGATGAAGATTTTCGATACTTTGAAAGATGACGTCCACTTCGGAATCCAACGATTCAGGCTTAATAAGCTCGGCGATTTTTTGAGAGACCTCCCGCGTATCAAGGGGATCATAGATAGCCTTGACATGGTTTTCATGCTGGCTGGGTGGTGCTTCTTCCTGATTTTTGCATTTTTCATAGACTTCATCAATGATATGAGCCTGATTTTTTTCCTCAAGCAGGGAGATGGCCGCCCGAAACGCAATAAATTCACCCAGCTTGGACATATCAATGCCATAGCAATCCGGGTATCTGATTTGGGGTGCTGAAGAGACGATGACAATCTTTTTGGGTTTTAACCGGCCTAAAATACTGATTATGCTTTGCTTCAAAGTGGTACCCCGAACAATGGAATCGTCCAGAACAGCCAATTGATCTACATGGGGCCGAACCACGCCATAGCTCGTGTCATAAACATGGGCCACCAATTCATCACGGGCATTGTCATCGGTAATGAAAGTCCTTAGTTTGGCATCTTTTACCGCCATTTGTTCTAACCGTGGGGTAAGGTTAAGCAAATTGGTTAATGCCTCATCGCTCATATTGGGATTTTGCTGAATCTGGGCTTTTTTGTAATCATTAAGATAATTTTCAAGTCCTTTCAACAATCCAATGAATGCGGTTTCAGAAGTATTGGGGATATAAGAAAAGATGGAGTTTTCAAAATCATAATCCACACTTTTCAGCACATCATGGGTTAAAAGCTTTCCTAACATTTTTCTCTCCTGATAAATTTCCTCATCTGTACCCCTTGAAAAATAAATGCGCTCAAATGAGCAGGAAAGTTTTTTCTTTGGAGGCAGGATCTCTTTTTCACTTACCGTGCCGTCTTTTTTTGAAATTAAAGCATGGCCGGGTTTAATTTCCGGTATGTCTGCAAAGGGCACATTAAAAGCTGTTTTGATCGCCGGTCTTTCAGAGGTAACGACCAGGATCTCATCATCCTGGTAATAATATGCGGGTCGTATGCCATTGGGATCCCTGAAAACAAAAGCATCTCCATGTCCTGTCATTCCAGTCATGGCATAGCCTCCGTCCAGGTCATGGGCAGAATCTTTCAGTACATTTTCCAACGAAAGGTGTTTGGCAATTAAAGGGGATATTTGCCTTTTTGAATAGCCTGCCTGCCGAAAGTGGTTGTAAAGCCGCTCATTTTCTTCATCCAGAAAATGCCCAATTTTTTCAAGGACCGTTACTGTGTCATTTTTAGCCCTTGGATGCTGCCCTATGTTGACCAGGTGATTAAACAACTCTTCATTATTGGTCATATTAAAATTCCCGGCCACAACCAGGTTGCGACTCATCCAATTATTTTGACGAATAATCGGGTGGCAAAACCGCAAACCTCTGTCTCCATAGGTACCGTACCTAAGATGGCCCAGCAATAATTCCCCGTAATAAGGAACATTTTTCTTTAACCATTCGGCATCTTTCAGTTTTTCCGGGTCTTTCACATTTCCGAAGAAACCCTGTATGTACTGGAAAATGGCTTCTATAGGATTGGAGTCAATTGAGCGTTTCCGAAAAATATACTGCTCACCGGGTTCCGGATCAAAACGGATAGAGGCTACACCCGCTCCGTCCTGGCCACGGTTGTGTTGTTTTTCCATGAGCAGATACAACTTGTTAAGGCCGTAAAGAGGAGAACCGTATTTTTCCAGGTAATAAGAAAGGGGTTTTAAATGGCGAATCAGTGCTACGCCACATTCATGTTTAATTTGTTCACTCATTGAATTCCATTAAGCCATTTAAAGCTTGCAAAGGTATTAAATATGCATTAAAAAGCACCCTCCAAGGGTTCGTTAAAAAAGGATAGGCCTCAGCTTATTGCCTTGAATAACAAAACCTTATTTAAACAACCAAAAACCGAAGCTAAATCCATTCGTTGGATGCTCTTTTCAAAACCCAATATTTCAAGGGAATTTTTAATTTTGGATTTGAAAGGAAATGTTTAAAATAACAAACAATGGCGAAGCAAACCACGCGGCCAAGTAACTACAATTATCCTTACCTAATAGGGTTGTTAATCGGGTTAATACTTCTTGTCATAATTGCCATCCAAAATTCAGAGGTAGTGACCCTGAATTTACTGGCCTGGAAAATGAAAAATTCCCTTTCTCTGTTTTTAACCATATTATTTACCTTAGGTTTTATTATCGGGGTTTTGACATCCTTGATCAATTTATTTCGCAAGGACCGGGTCATCCATAAACAGGCGAAACAAATCCAGGAATTGGAAAATGAAGCCGAAGACTTAAGGCGAAAGATCGAGGAAAATCCTAATTTTTAGTTTTCGTGAAAACCCTAAAATGGCTATTGGTTAACAGGCTTGGCATTAGCCATTCAATGACCAGGAAAGTAAATACCAATAAATACTCCAATGCCGTTAGCCAAAGGTTTTCCTGGTAAGCCGGTGTCCTGTAGGTGGCATAGCTTAAAATAATTAAATAAGACCATAAAAAAGGAAACCGAAAACGGGTAAACAGGGAAAAGGGCAACAATGCAATAATATACCAGGGATGAACCGTGGTGCTGAAAATTAGATAGATGGTTAAAATCCCTACAATAGCCTGGGGCAAATGCTTTTTATCAGGCTTATCTTCTTTCCAGGCAAAGATTCCAATGCCAAGGACAGTCAAGATAGGCAAAATTTTTCCCAGGGTATTGATCATGTTGTACCCCTCAAACATAAACCCAAACCAGCGAAGCAGGTAATAAAAGCTGGCATTGAATTCAAAGGTCTGAAAATATAATTCAAGGCTTTGGAACATGTGGTAAAATTGGGATAAATCGGTTACGGTTAAAAAGCTTAAAAAAGTGATGAACAATGCCAAAAATCCATAGCCGATTGTTTTGAGCATCCCGATTCTTCTGATCAGGAGGGGTAAAAAAATTAATGGCAGCAGCTTTGCCATTACAGCCACTGAAAAAGCCAGCGAAGACAAGAAAAGCCGGTTTTTACATAGCATGACAAAGGCCAGAAGCAACCCGAAGATCATAACCCCCTCAAAGTGTAAATTTCCTGTGATTTCAGCAATAACAAGGGGATTAAGGGCATACAGCAAAACCAGGTAAAGGGGTAACCGGAAAAAGCGGAGCAACCAAATTATGAGTAAAATATTCCCGATTTCAAAAAGCAATAGTATGACCCGGATTAAAACAGTATTGGCCATAATACTTTCCGGAAACAAAAAAGCCGAAAGGGTAAATACCCACTGAGCCAGAGGGGGATAAATCGTGTAATATTCCGGGGAATTCAGCTTTTCATAGAGTGCCTTGTTGATTCCGGTTATATCCATGGCCTGGCCTTCTCCTGTAATGTAATGGCTTGGCAGGTATTTAAAAGGATCTATACCCTGGGCTAATAACCTACCATCCCAGATAAACCGATAAATGTCATCAGATAATGCCGGAATAGCAGGCATATAAATCAACCGGAAAGCAAAAGCTCCGGCGAAGCCCAACCAGAATACTAACCGGTGGTCGGCAGATTTAATAATAACCAGGTAGGCAAGAAATAGTAAGGAAAAGCCACTTAGAAGCAATCCGAAATCAGAACGGTTAAGCTCATAAGCCATCCAAAGCCAGCAGAATAAGGAAATCAATAATCCTAAACCGGACCATAAAGGCTTTTTATAATTATAAAGCAAGGCTCGTCAGTATTTCTGGACAATAAAAGAATGGTAAAGGGTGTACGTAAAAACACTTCCGAATCCAATCACCAACATGAGGTGGAAGGGAAATAAACCATAATCCTGGAATTGAAAAGCCAGCACTATTCCGGCAATAAAATATAAAGCTAAAAACCCTTCCAAAATAGAAACCCAATTTAGTTGAGCTTTCAGGTATTTTTTCCCCTTCCATTGATCTTTAACTGAACGTAGGTTGAATTTAGGCGTTCGTACGAAACCACTTTTTACACCTAAAAAACCCTTTATTACAGCCAACCCATTGTGTAAAGACATTCCCATTGATATACACAGGAAAAGGGGAAAAATACCGCCAAAGTCTTTAAAAGCTTTCCAGGAATTCCGGTAATTCTGCCGATACGCGTCAAAATAGACAAAACAAATGATCAAAAGACTCAATAAGAAAAATGAGGCTATTTTGAACAATTGGGGATAATAACCCTGGTTTTTGATCACTAAAGCCGGAATGCTTAATATAGCACAAACAAGAATACACACAAAAACCGAACTGTTAAAAAGATGGAAAAAAGCCTGAATTTTATAAGAAAGGGCCATCCTGGCTTTTAAGATTTTAGGGTAAAGCTTCTTGGCTGTTTCGGCAGCTCCCTTATTCCAACGGAATTGCTGGGATTTAATAGAATTTAATTCCACTGGTAATTCCGCCGGAGATTTTAAGTCCTTAAGAAATTTAAACTTCCAGTTTTTCAATTGGGCTCGGTAACTTAAATCCAGGTCTTCTGTTATGGTGTCATAATGCCAACCTCCGGCATCCTCAATGGTAGTTTTTCGCCATATACCGGCAGTTCCGTTAAAGTTTAAAAAGAAATTGCCTTTATTCCGGCCTGTTTGTTCAATCTCAAAATGGTTATCCAGTGCCAAGGCCTGAGCTTTGGTAAAAATTGAATAACCCTTGTTGAAATGTTCCCATCTAGTCTGAACCATTCCAATGTAGGGGTCTTGAAAATACGGAACAGTATTTTGTAAAAAATCAGGATTTGGAACAAAATCCGCATCAAAAATGGCAATGAAATCCCCTTTGGCTTTTTCCAGCCCATACTGCAATGCTCCTGCCTTGTAACCCTGCCGATTTCCCCTTTGTAAATGCTTAATATCTATTCCTTTTTCCTTTAGGGATTGAACCTTTTGACTGATCAAGTCTACTGTCTCATCCGTAGAATCATCTAATACCTGTATCTCCAATGATCCCACAGGATAATTAATTTGAGCGGCCGCTTCTATTAACCTGCTGGCCACATAATATTCATTGTAAATAGGCAATTGAACGGTCACATAAGGCCATTGGCTGGGAATATCGGGTTTCTGTGTTTTATGGTCGTTTATTTTGTCCTTTCTGTAGTAAATCCAGAGTTGCAACTGGCTTATACAGAAAAAGAAAATGAATAACAAGGCAAACCCGTAAATAACCAAAACAAAAAGGCTCATAATCAATACCCGGGTTTATCGGTATTTAAAAATTGTCCAAAGAATTTTATAACCTGCCATTAAAGTCCCTTTTAATGTTCCGGTAACCTTGGAAACACCAATTCTTCTGCGATAACTAACAGGTACTTCCATGCATTTCAATCCATTTTTGGCAGCCTTAACTTGCATTTCAACAGTCCAGCCAAAATCTTTGTCAGCCATTTCCAAATCTAACAATTTTTGCCACTTAATGGCTCTAAAGGGGCCTAAATCAGTAAATTCATACCCATATAGGTATTTTAAAAGTTTTGTGGCTAACCAATTACCGAAAACCGCCTGTGGTTCCATGGACCCCTTTTCTCTCTCTCCGAGTTTCCTTGAACCGATCACCAAATCATAATCATCATCCTGAAGGGGCCTGATTAACTTTGGTAATTCCTCAGGATGGTCTGAATAATCGCCATCCAAAAAAACCACTATGGCCGGTGGCGTTTTTTTTTCCAGCAAGTATTCAATCCCTCTTAAGCAAGCCCTGCCATAGCCTTTAATGGGTTCATCAAGTACTTCAGCGCCTGCTTCCCTCGCTATAGTGGGGCTGGCATCCAAAGAACCATTATTGACCACTACTATTTCCCTTATCCATTCCCGAGGCAGGTCATTAATGACTTTACCGACAGATTTTTCCTCATTGAAGACGGGAATTATGATATCAATTGGTTGATCCATTAAGTGACAATCTATTGTGCAAAATTAAGCCTTGTCAGAATGACAAAAGTCAACCAAAAGACATTCCCAAAAATTACCCACTACGGATTCTGCCTTCAATCAACGATGTTGAGTACCCTTCTAAAAAAGGTAAAATTTCCACTTTTCCCCCATTAGCCATTACTAATTGCCCTCCTACTACATCCTCTGGTTGATAATCCCCGCCTTTCACCAATATATCGGGTGTAATTTCCTCAATAATGTTATAAGGAGTGTCTTCCTCAAAGATCACGATAGCATCCACAAAGGTAAAAGCAGCCAAAATAAGTGCCCTCGCTCTTTGGTCCTGAATCGGTCGGTTTTCACCTTTTAACCTTTTGACGGAGTTATTACTGTTGATGCCCACGATCAGGTAATCACCTAAATCAGAAGCTTCACAAAGATAATGGACGTGCCCTAAGTGGATAAGATCAAAGCAACCATTGGTAAAGACTACTTTTTGGTTATCCGATTTCATGTCATTAATCCCGGGCACGAGTTCAGGAAGCGGATAAATTTTCTTTTTTATTTGTTCGAATTGTTTGCTCATTTAAAGCAGCATTTTTCCGTTTGATGAAGGCAACGAAAATTAAAAAAGCCAGGGCACCAAACACTAAGAAAGTAAAAAACTGGGAACCATGAACTAATGTGGCATAAGTCAAACCATCGGACACAGGTAAATTGTAAAGTTTAAGGCCTTCCTTTACTGCCCAGTGATACGTTCCAATGCCCCCTTGCACAGGCATTATAAATCCTAAACTACCCACAGAAAAAGCCGTAAGACTGGCTTGAATCCCCAGATGCGAGGTAGAATCAAGGGCAAAGAACACTACGTAAGTCATGGCCCAATACATTACCCAAATAAAAACGGTATGCCCTAAAAATAAACCGTTATTTTCCATTGACCGGATGGTTTTCAGGCCTGATATAAATTCCTTAACCAATGCCCTTAGCTTCGCAATAACCGGATTCTCTCGATATCGCTTCCTAAAAAACTGGATCAGAAAAATCAACAAAGCCAATGTAAGAATGCCCCCGATGATGATTTTGAAATCCGCAATTTGCTGAATTTGGCTCTTTAAATAAGGGTGAATTTTGTCCAGATAAAACCCTCTTAGCCGATTAAATTCTAAAATAACAGTTACCACTACGATACTTAAAAGGGTAATGAAATCAAAAACGCGTTCAACAAAAACGGTTCCTACCAGCCGGTTGAAAGGCACCTTGTCTGTCCGGTTCAAAACCACGCAACGGGAAATTTCTCCCATCCTTGGCACAGCAAGATTAGCCAAATAGCCGATCATGACGGCTATAAAGCTATTAAAACCCTTTACGCGATATCCGAGCGGTTTGATAAGCAAAGTCCACCGGAGGCCTCGACTCACGTGGCTGAGCATCATCAAAAACAAGGAAAAGCCCACCCAGAAATAATTTGCATTTTTAAATCCTTCTATGATTTTTTCTTGATCCTGGTTTCTAAATGCCAACCAAAGCAAAAAAATGCCTAAGGCCAGAAAAAAAACATATTGGAAAATGGTCAGCAGGCGTTTCAAACCAGATTGGGTTTAAATTTTGTTATTTTCCGGGAAAATGATGGTCGGTTGAAAAGTTTTGGCTTCTTCAAAATCCATCTGGGCGTAGGAAACCACGATTATGATATCGCCTATTTGGGCTCTACGGGCAGCAGGCCCGTTTAAACAAACCTGCCCTTTGGCTCTCTCACCCTTAATCACATAAGTATCAAAACGTTCCCCATTATTGATGTTTAAGATTTGAACCTTTTCATTTTCAATGATATTGGAAGCCTCCATCAAGGCTTCGTCAATGCTTATACTTCCAATGTAATTCAAATCGGCCTCTGTTACCTCTACACGGTGAATTTTGGATTTAAGTACTTCAATAAACATAGGCTAAACCATTATGGCCCATTTAAAATCCTAAAGACTATAAAGACTAAATGATTGGCGTTTTTCCAAGGGCAAAATTAGGAAAATCCCAATTCTCCATACCCCCCAATAAATCATTAAAAGCTTAAGTTCCCTTTTGGATTAACAAATTATCTATGAGTCTTATTTTACCCATGCTTAAAGCGGTGCAGATAACCACGTTCTCATTGCCATTCCCCTTTTCATTGATCGGATAAAAGGTCAAAGCATCCCTAATTTCAAAATATTCCACGTTATCAATCAATTTTTGTTTTTCCAGCTTTCTGAAGGCTTCTTCCTTAATGAACGTAACGGAGTAAGCATTTAATAACTTTTCCCTTGCCCATTGAAGGGTTTGGTAAATTACCGGGGCTGCCGTTCTTTGTTCGGTAGTTAGCAAAACATTCCTGGAACTAATCGCTAAACCATCAGGCTCCCTTGTTATAGGTACCGGCACAATGTTAATGGCAAAGCTGAAATCCCGAACCAGTTTTTTGATGATAAGCAATTGCTGATAATCCTTCTGCCCAAAATAAGCCCTGTCCGGTTGAACAACATCAAACAATTTTTTCACAATGGTCGCCACACCCTGAAAATGGCCGGGCCGGAACCGGCCTTCTAATACACGGCCTAAAAAACCGGGATCAAAACCATGTAACTGTTCAGGACCTTCAGGATACATTTCTTGGTCACCGGGCATAAAAAGGATATCGCAATCATGCGCTTTTAACTTTTCAATATCCTGATCCCGGGTCCTTGGGTAATTACGGTAATCATCGGGGTCGTCAAATTGGGTAGGATTTACATATATACTGACCACCAGAAGTGCATTTTCTTTTCTGGCTTTCCGTATCAAATTCAAATGGCCTTCGTGAAGAGCACCCATTGTAGGCACAAAGCCAATTCGCTTACCTTTCTCCCGGGCTTTCCTTATTTGGTCTGATAGTTGATCAGTTTTTTTAAAAATTTGAACCATAGTGTTCTTCAAAGCCTGTTTTTAACATCCCTTTGCATAAATATCACTCTGCCACCTTTTGACCAGCATTTCGTTCAAGCCCAGCCTTTTTAAAAAAGCCCGATTTTACTAATTTTGTAAGCCTTTTTAGAACTACTTTATCACAAAATTTTTCAATAAAATGGCCAATACCAAAATCCTAACCATAACCAACGAAATGGACCCCTACGTGGAATTGACACACCAATCCACCTTTGCAAGGGCTATTCCACAAAAAATGCAGGAGCAGGGTATGGAGGTTCGTTGTTTCATGCCTCGTTTCGGCAAAATTAACGAAAGAAAACACCGGTTGCATGAAGTCATTAGACTATCCGGCATTAACGTACCGGTCGGGGAATTTGACAATCCAATGATCATTAAAGTGGCCTCCTTACCAGCTGCAAAAATGCAGGTCTATTTTGTGGATAACGAAGATTTTTTTCAAAGAAAAGCTTTTTTTTACGATGAAAACGGGCAATTCTTTGAAGACAATGATGAAAGAACCATTTTCTTTAATAAAGGAGCCATAGAGATTTTACTGAAATTGGGATGGATGCCTGATATCATTCATTGCCATGGTTGGATGACCGGCTTGATACCCTTGTATGCAAGAACCGTTTACAAAAATGAACCTGTTTTCAGGCAGGGAAAAATTGTATACACTGCCTATGAAGATAATATCCAGGAAAACCTCGGGGAAAACTTTGTCAAGAAAACCCATTTAAAGAAAAACGCGGAATTGGTTAAGGATAAACTGACAGACCCGAGGCCAACGGACATTCAAAAAGTCGGTGCTGAATATGCTGATGCAGTAACCTATGGGAGTGAACAAGTGCCCGAGGAATTGAAGTCATTTATTTATGGCCTTGATAAACCCAAACTGGATTATTTAAACCCTGAATCAGACCAATTCTCCGAAGAATACGTTAAGCTTTTTGAAAACTTACTTGATTAATTCTTTTATGACAAATTTATTCGAATCATTGTATCCCGCTTTTAAGCCCATCATTAGTCGAAAAATTTTTTTCAGCGCCATTTTTTTGTTAGCCATTCTCATTTCTTGTCAAGATGAACAGAAACTATCCGACCCGCCGCCGGGAAAATCCACAGATTCGGGAAATGGTCCGGTTAAAACTTTAAAGGTGGACAGTATTCAGGTAAAAACTCAAAAAGCTCAAAGCGTCAGGACAGATAATCTGTCCCGGAATTTAATCGGAACCTATTATGATAGCGTTTTTGGGCAGGTCCAGAGCCAATTATTTTTTGATTTTCACTTACCCTTTGAAGGGCTTTCGGATAAATTTGTCAATGACCGGGCTAACAATATAGATTCCGCAATCCTTTCAATTCCGTATGATGAAAACAATGACCATTTAGGCAACCTTAACACCCCGCAAACCATTGAGTTTTATGAATTACAAGAAAAGTTGAATCCGGACAAAGACTATCTCTCAGATGCCAATTTGAGTTATGATGGTAGCAAGGTATTTGCCGAAAAAAGCGGCCCGTTCAAAATAAATCAGAGAGCTCACTTCAAGGTTAAACTCAAAGGGGCTTTTGTCAATAAATTTGAAAATGCTTCTTCTGAGAATTTTAAAAATAATGAAAAATTAAAGGCCTTTTTCAAGGGTTTAGCTGCAATTCCTCAAGACAACTTTCAAAGTAATGAAAAAGGGGCTATAACTTATTGGCAACTTAAGAAAGGCGCAAGAATAGTATTTTATCATCACAACGATTTAACAGATACCTTAGTCGTGAATGACAATTCCACCAGTGTGGGCACCTATTCCCTTGACCATTCCAATGCCATTGCCAGTGCTAAGCCCAATCCTGATTATGGATTTATTCAACCAATGGGAGGTTTCAAATTGCTTTTGCAATTGCCGGGTTCCTTGAAAACCATTCCCGAAGAAAACCGGGTTAAGGTTCATAAAGCTACTTTTACTTTGCCCCTTAGTAAAAAATACCACCCGAAAGTGGTTCAGCCCATTGGAACCCTTTTCATGTTCAATGAAGATCAGGGGGCAATAAAGTTTCTGGACACGGCGAATTACCGTTCTAAAAAAGTAGAATACCGATTCAACAACCCCACTTATTTGCAAAGGTTATTGAATGCCTACTATGACCAACAAACCCCAAACTTGTCCGGGTTAACAGTCCAAATCCCAAACAATTTGCCTGTAACGGCAAATCCTTTACTCATTCCCAAAGCGAACAAGATGGGAGGAAAGGGTGTTAGAATGACGTTGACTTATTCAAAAGTCAGATAACCGTGATCATTACTTTAAAAAATACCATTCAAAAAACCCAGATAGACGAAATCAAACGGGTTTTACAAATCAATGGGTTATCCTTTACCCAAACCCGCTTTCGGGATCAACAAACCCTGGTGGTTCCTATTGAAAGTGATTCTGCTGGTTTAACCGCTTATCTGACCTCAATGGCAGGAGTTCATGACGTTTACCAACCGGAAAAACCTTATCAGTTAGTAAGCCGGGAATTTGGTAAAACCCCTTCCCAATTCCCAATAAAAAAGGATACCATTGGAAAAGAAAGCTTTAATTTAATAGCGGGGCCTTGCTCCATAGAATCCCGTTCCCAGATTATGGAAACAGCCCACTTTTTAAGTGAATTAGGGATAAAATTCCTTCGGGGTGGTGCCTATAAGCCCCGGACTTCACCCTATACTTTTCAGGGCTTGGGTTTAGAGGGGCTGGAATATATTCGGGAAGCCGCTGACCATTACGGCATGGCTGTTGTTACCGAATTGTTGGATTACCACTTAATTGATGAAGTGGCTCCTTTTGCTGATATCTTACAGGTAGGGTCACGGAATATGTTTAATTACTATTTGTTAAAAAAATTGGGTGAACAATCCAAACCTGTATTGCTAAAAAGGGGTATGTTTGCTAAAATCGAAGAATGGTTATTAGCGGCTGAATATATCCTCTTAAACGGCAATGAAAAGGTTATCCTTTGCGAACGGGGATTAAGGACATTTGATCCGGCAGTAAGAAATCAAATGGACATTTCCGCAATCCCCCTTGCTAAAGAATTGAGTCATCTTCCTGTTTGGGCCGATCCCAGCCAGGGCACAGGGTTAAGAAGTTTGGTAAAACCGCTTTCTTTGGCGGCTGTTGCTGCCGGTGTGGATGGCTTAATCATTGAAGTACACCCAGATCCCGATCAAGCATTATCGGATGGGAGTCAATCACTTAACTTCAATGATTATCGGGATTTGCTTAAAAACCTCCAACCGCTCGCTTATAATCTCCGTAAAAATTTATACCTTAGCGAAGCAAACAAGGATTTTGCTTAGCAATCTGATTAATTTTCAGGAGGTACTGTGAAGTCCTTGAATCAAGTTTTAGGAATGGCTATATGTTATAACGCCATTTGGCTTAATTATTACACCTTTTTATATCTTAGCAGCAAACTAAAAAAATAAAGAATGCTATGTGCGGAATAGTAGGTTACATTGGTCAAAGAGAAGCCCTTCCGGTTATTCTCAAAGGCCTTAAGAGACTCGAGTACCGGGGCTACGACAGTGCAGGCGTAGCCCTTTTAGACAATGACATTAAAATTGAAAAGGTGGCCGGTAAAGTAAATGAGCTCGAAGAATCCCTTAAATCATTAAAAACCGATGCCAGAATGGGTATTGGCCATACCCGCTGGGCCACACACGGAGAGCCCACACAGACCAATGCTCATCCCCATATTTCCGAAAAAGGCCAAATTGCCCTCATTCATAACGGGATCATTGAAAACCATGAAGCGCTGAAAAAAGAGTTAGAGAAGAGAGGGCATGAGTTCAAAAGTCAGACGGACACAGAAGTACTGGTCCACCTTATTGAGGATATCCAAGAACATGAGGGCATTGAACTGGAACAGGCCGTTCGTATTGCATTATCTAAAGTAGTGGGTGCTTATGCGATAGTGGTTGTAGGAAAAAACAATCCGGACACTTTAGTAGCAGCCAGAAAAGGAAGTCCTTTGGTTATCGGCATTGGAAATGAGGAATATTTTATTGCTTCGGATGCCACGCCTATTGTCGAATATACAAGGAATGTTATTTATCTCAAGGACAACGATGTGGCTATAGTGCGTGAAAACTCTATGGTGCTAAAAACCATTGACAACCAGATTCAAACCCCTTACGTGCAGGAACTGGAAATTAGCCTGGAACAAATTGAAAAAGGTGGTTACGAGCATTTTATGCTGAAGGAAATCCATGAGCAGCCTGATTCTATCCATGATACCATGCGCGGGCGTTTGAATGTAGATAAAGGCCTTTTAAAACTTGGCGGAATTGAGGAATATGAAGAGAAATTTGACAACATTGACCGGATTATCATCATTGCATGTGGTACCTCCTGGCATGCCGGCCTGGTTTCTGAATACATGTTTGAGGAGTTTGCAAGGATCCCTGTAGAAGTAGAATATGCCTCAGAGTTTCGGTACCGAAAACCCATCATCAAAGAGGGCGACTTGGTTATTGCCGTTTCCCAATCCGGAGAAACTGCGGATACCCTGGCGGCTATAGAATTGGCAAAGGAAAAAGGGGCCACTATTTTTGGCATTTGTAACGTAGTAGGTTCATCCATCGCAAGGGCTACCCATGCTGGTGTTTTTACCCATGCCGGACCGGAGATCGGGGTAGCCTCCACAAAGGCCTTTACTTCTCAGCTTATAGTGCTTTACATGATGGCTCTGATCATGGCCCACCGAAAAGGAAAAATTTCAGGATCCGAATACCGGCAAATGTTAAATGAAATGAGCCTCCTACCCCAAAAAATTGAACAAACCCTGGAATCCACCAATGAAAAAATCTTAAACATTTCATCGGAATTTCAGAATTCACCCAATTTCTTATATCTTGGAAGAGGGTACAATTTCCCTGTTGCGTTAGAAGGGGCCTTAAAATTGAAGGAAATTTCCTACATTCATGCAGAAGGTTATCCGGCTGCGGAAATGAAACATGGCCCGATTGCCTTGATTGATGAAAACATGCCGGTTGTTGTTTTAGCAACCAATAAGCATAATTATGGAAAAGTAGCCAGCAATATCCAGGAAGTGAAAGCCAGAAAGGGGAAGATTATTACCATCGTCAATGAGGGGGATACTACTATTAGAGACCTTTCTGATCATATTATTGAGGTACCGGAAACCGATGAAGTTTTCACCCCCTTAATCTCAGTCATACCCTTACAATTGTTATCCTATCACATAGCCGTGATGAGGGGTTGCAATGTGGACCAACCCAGGAACCTTGCAAAATCCGTCACGGTAGAATAAAAAACCCGTTGGAAGTAATCACCAACGGGTTAGCATTGATCCATTCAAACTTTTGCTTTCTCAAAAGCCTTAAATGGCATTTTGGTATCGCTGACTCACTTCAGCCCAATATACTACATTCCACCAGTTTTGAATGTATTCATCTTTTCGGTTCTGGTATTTGAGATAAAAGGCATGTTCCCACATATCAAGGCCCAGAATGGGGGTTCCGCTTAAACTTGTGACGTCCATTACTGGATTGTCTTGATTTGGCGTATTACCGATTTCTAATTGACCATTGTTCACTACTAACCAAGCCCAGCCGGAACCAAATACACTCTTAGCTGCATTCGCAAATTGTTCTTTAAAGTCGGAGAAGCTTCCGAAAGTATTGTTAATGGCATCCCCCAGGGCTCCGTCTGGTTCACCACCGCCATTAGGACTCATGATCTGCCAAAACAAGGAATGGTTATAATGGCCTCCTCCATTGTTCCTGACACCTACAGGATGTTGAGAAACATTCTGCATTAATTCTTCAATGGACTTATTTTCAAGGTTAGTGCCTTCTATGGCACTATTAAGCTTGGTCACATAGGTTCCATGATGTTTATCATGATGAAGCGTCATTGTATTTTCATCAATGTAAGGCTCTAATGCTCCATAATCATACGGTAAACCTGGCAATGCGAATGACATAATTGACAATTTTTTGGTTCAACAATCTAATCCAAATTTAGCTTATTTAATCAGTTAAACATAAAATGGAAATTAAATTTAAGCCTTTTCTTTAGAAAGTTCCTTTAAGTATTTAACCATTAGGGAAAAATAGCCCCTCATTTCCTCCACACGTTCTTTTTCACGCCGAAGTGAATGTGGCTCTAAATCCATTAACTTCAAGGCAATAACTTTGCCACGGACGTTGGCACGGTAGCTTTTGAAATATTTAAATGCCCGCTGAGTTTTTAAGTCATCAGGATTCTCCGAGTAAGAAAGGTGACAATATTTTTCATAAAAAGCTTGACTTAGTGCATGGGCACCATTATACTCTAAGTCCATGCAGAAAAAGCCAATCTCATTCAGGGTGTCAATTTGACGGAATTTTTCGTTGAATTCAATACAGTCAAAAATCACAGGGTCATCATACAAAAAAATATTTTTGCTATGAAGGTCGCCATGCCCATCTTTGACAAAGCCTTTGTCATTCCGGTTTTTCAAAAATTCGCTCAATTCTTCCAATACCTTGTCTGAAAGCATCTGGGCCTCTTCAATTTGTTTTACCACACCATCCCCTACATAATCTTTTAACCAACTTTTCACCGTATTGATGTCATTAAACTTGTCTTTGAATACCTTCAAATCAAATGGTTGATTAATTGAATTAGTCGCCTCATGAAATGAAGCCACTTTTTGAGCAATTTTTTCAATATCGTTCCTGAATACCTTTTGCTCCTTCAATCGCTTATTCATTAAAAAATCCTCATCCAATTTAACCATCTCAAGGGCAAAATCTATAACCTCCGATTGGGAGTAATGCTTTTCATCACTAATATAAATCCGGCCTTTTTTTTCCAAAACCGGCAAAACCCGTTTGTACATGGCCGGAGCTAAGCGTTTGTTCAGTCTTAATTCCTCCTCACAATAAAACTTCCTCTTGGAAAGGGTAGAAAAATCCAAAAATGAGTGCTTAAAGGGCTTTTTTATCTTGTAAACCCGGTTGTCCGCTAAAATAACCCAGGAAATATGGGTTTCGACCAATTCAGAGTTTTTCCCTGTATCCGGGAAATTTTTCGATGCTATTAATTCCTTTACCGTTTTTGCTTCCATAATATTTTTCCAAATTATTGAGGGTTAGGCATCCCCAGGTAATTTAACGCTTTATCCAGCATGGATTGCATATATTCTTTCCCCGAATCCAGTTCCAGGTAAGAAACATCTAAAGGTTCAAATGATGCTTTAAGCTTTTGGTAAACGGCATAATCTGCTTCACTATCCGGCCTGTTTTTACTAACACGTTGATAAATAACTTCCTCACCTGCGGTAAGTTTCATAAAATACAAATTTTCCCTCAATTCAAAAGCTTTCTCTTGAACCATTTCCCGGGTTTGAGCCTGGTGGAAGGTGGCATCCAGTATCACAGGCTTTCTTTCTTTTAGAGGTTTTTCAGCCTTTTCTATGAGGGCTTCATAAACCTGTCGTTTGGTATCCATATCGTAATTACCCATTTTCTCCAATTCCGCTCGAACCTGATCACTTTTTATATGAACGGCTCCGATTTTCTCAGCCAAATAGGTAGCAAAATAGGATTTACCGGAGCCCGGTAAACCGAAAACCACAATAATCATAAAGCCATACTTAAATTATCCATCTCATTAAATCAATCGAACCTCAGGGCCTTTACCGGAACGATGGTAGCGATTAAAATAGCCGGCAAAAGCATAATTAAGGTGCAAAATATAAAACTTCCGAGGTTGACTATTGCAAACAGGCCCCATTGGTAGTAAACCGGTACAGTACTAAGGTAATACGAACTTTCCGTTAACTTAACGAACTCAAAAGCATCTTGCAGGTAAATCAATCCCAGCCCTACCAAATTGCCTAAACCTATACCAATGACAATCAGAAAAGCCGCACTGTAAACAAAAATTTTCATGATGGAAAAATTGCGGGCGCCCAAGGTTTTTAGAATGCCAATTAATTGGGTTCTCTCCAGTATCATGATAAGCAATGCGGTTATCATGTTAATGCCGGCTACCAAAGCCATTAACAATAGAATAATTTCCACATTGAAGTTCAATAAAGTCAACCAGTCAAAAATCTGAGGGAAAATGGCCTTTATGCTTTTCGCATTGTATTGAGCGGGGATGGCATGGTTAATCTGATCAACAATCTGTTTTGAAATCCCTAAGCTCGTTAACATTACCTCATACCCTCCTACCTGACCAGAATCCCAATTATTTAGTTTCCTTATATGACGGATATCAGAAATTATGAATACTTGGTCTACTTCCTCCAGCCCGGTATTATAGATCCCTTTAATCGTGAATTTTCTGGCTCTGGTTGGTTTTTGCACAAAATAAACCACCACATCATCTCCCGTATCGAGGACCAGTTTATCGGCCAGGGCCCTGGAAATTAACACTTCATTAGAGACTGCGGAGTCTGTCCAATGAATAGTATCCCCTTTGACAATCTTATCCTGAAAAAATTGCCAATTGAAATCCTTTCCAATCCCTTTCAGGACGACCCCTTCAATCGCTTCTTCCGTTTTTAAAATCCCCGGTTTGTTGGCAAAAGCCTGAATTTGTTTAACTCCCGGATAAGCCCGAATAGAATCCAGCTTGGCATCACCCAATGAAATGGGTTCATTTTCAAAGGATTTGTTCAGCCGAAACTTAGAGATTTGTACATGGGAACCAAATCCAATAATTTTTTCTTTAATTTCACCCTGAAAACCTTTGACCACAGAAATGGAGATCAACATGACTGCCAGGCTTAAAGCTATGGCCGCTATAGCCAGCCTTACAACCAATTTGGAAAAGGAACGCTTGGATTGAAAGGTTATTCGCTTGGCTATAAAAAATTCGAAATTCAACCTCAATGCTTTTAAGTAGGCTTACAAAAGTATTAATTCTTTGCCTGATTATCTGGACGAATGTTTCCAAAGCCCATGTGGAAGTCGGAGCCGGCCGCATGAAATTATATTATCCGAATATAAAAGCGAAAACCATTGGGGTAGTAGCCAACCACACTTCACAGATTAAAGGGGTACATCTGGTAGATACACTCCTTGCTAAAGGTGTTGATATTAAACGAATTTTTGCCCCTGAACATGGTTTCAGGGGAAAGCATGGTGCGGGTAAAACCATTGTCGATCAAAAAGATAAAAAAACCGGGTTACCGGTATTCTCACTCTACGGCTCTAACAAAAAGCCCACAGCCAAAAGCCTTAAAGGGATTGAGGCAATGGTTTTCGATATCCAGGACGTGGGCTGCCGGTTTTATACCTACATTTCTACCCTTCATTATGTCATGGAGGCTTGTGCAGAACAGGACATACCACTGATAGTTCTGGATCGCCCTAATCCCAATGGGTATTACGTGGATGGGCCTGTTATGGAAAAGCAATTCCAATCCTTTGTAGGTATGCACCCTGTACCCATCGTTTATGGGTTAACCATAGGAGAATACGCCAAAATGATTAACGGTGAGGGCTGGCTTAAAGATGGGATTACCTGTCCATTAAAAATCGTTAAAAACAAAGGGTACACCCATGATACCCGTTATAAGCTTCCCATTGCCCCTTCTCCTAATTTGCCTAACATGGATGCGGTCTACCTTTATCCTACCTTGTGTTTATTTGAGGGGACTAAAGTAAGTGTCGGGCGCGGTACGCCTTGGCCATTTCAGGTTATCGGAATGCCGGGTTTTCCGAAAGGCAGTTTTACCTTTACTCCTGAATCCATACCCGGGAAAGCAGAAGACCCTAAACATGAAGGCCGGAAATGTAAAGGCTTTAAACTGAATTCATTTGCAAAGGAATTCATTAAAGGGTCCAAGGAGATTTACCTTTACTGGTTAACGGGCTTTTACCAAGCAACAAAAGAAAAAGACGAATTCTTCAATAGCTACTTTGACAAACTTGCGGGAACCGATAAGCTTCGTAAGCAAATCAAACAGGGCAAATCCGTCTCGGAAATCAAGAAAAGTTGGCAAGATGACCTAAAGGCTTATCAAAAAACCCGTAAAAAGTATCTGTTATACGAAGATTTCGACTAAGCCTTGTTCACCATTTTAAAAGCTTTTGGCTGAATGCCCCCTATCTCAATGGGTTTTACCTTTTGAATTTTAAAATTGCCGTCTTCTTTAACCACCTTTTCCAACAATTCTCCTTTAAAGGCCAACAATACCAACTTACCTTGAGTCTTTAAAACCTTTGCGGCCTGACTAATGAATTGCCTGTAAAAATTCGGGAAAAATTTTTCTTTGGAAAGCTTTATCCCGAATGGAGGGTTGGTAAGGATAAAATCAAAGGCATTATGGGGATAAAGTTCCTCTAAGTAAAACACATCCCCTTGCTTCAGGCCAATTTGCTTCTCAGCGCCTGCCCATCTTACATTTTCCTGTGCGCCTTTCACAACGTTTTCATAGACATCATTGCCTTTCAATAGCATTTTCGGGAATATTTGGTTCAATTCCAACAAAATGGTGCCTGAACCACAAAAGGGATCTAAAACGACCTCCTTATCGCTATTCACATTGGCCATATGGATAAGCCCAAAAGCTACATGGGGCTTTAATGAAACCCTTGGGATATAACTTCGATTTAACCGGTTTGTCAGCGATTGATTGGTTAGCTGAATACCCACCAAACAATGATTATCAAATACATCCACTCGAACTTCCAGGTCATACTCTTCCAGGTCAACCCTGCTTTCGTACTTTTTATCAATTACAGTACCCGCAATTTTTTGTACATCCAGGCTTGAAAAATGGTGACTTCCCGTGCGAATAGTTGTTATACGAAAGGTGTCCGCACAATCCAAGGCTGGGATGGGCAAATTCTCCAAAACAGATGCTATGGTCGATAAACCCTTCTTGCCTGAAATTCTAAAATCCTTTAAAGTGAGAATGGCATTCTCAACGGACCTGAGCCTCTGAATTATGGGTAAAAAATCACTTAGGGAATTTTTACTTGCCAGGTGAACATGACCGCCAAAATGATAAGGCTTTAAAGTGATTTCAGGAATTGGCAAATGGGCTTGATTACACTTGTTCACAATTTCTTCCTTAACCACTTTTTCCAGGCCAGCATTTGTTGTTAAATCTATATTTGCCGGGTATCCAGCCAATTCTTCCGCAGCAAACCCATTTAAAAGGGAATAATCAATGCTTTTATCCAAATGTTCAATGCCTTTTTTCAGTATCCTTTAATAACAAAAAAATTCCTTAAGTTTAAAAAAAAACCCATTAAATGACCAATTTACCATTCATCCTTTCGATTCAACTTTTCCAGATGAAGAGGAAATCATAAATTTGTCATCAATCAGCGGGAATAGCTCAGCGGTAGAGCACAACCTTCCCAAGGTTGGGGTCGCGGGTTCGAATCCCGTTTCCCGCTCTTTTTTCTCTCACAATTCCTGTAAAATTATAAAAGGATTCAAAGCTTCAGAAATAGGGCGCTTTAAAGGGACAATTTATAAGCAACAACCCGGTTATCGGAAAAAGTGGGTATAACGGCCAGGCCTTTGGATGGAACGAAATCCATGTCTGCAGCATTTTGATTAGCCTTCCGGGTATCCAGTAACTTGGTTTTTTTATGGCTACCGGAAAAATCCTGAAGATGCATCCGGCCTTTCCAGTCGGTAGTCAAAAACCTTTTATCCCCCAAAGCCACTAAACCGTCTATGGGACCTGTTTTTGTGCCTAGTTTGGTTACAGATTGGTCTTTTAGGCTTAAAGCCAGCAATGCGTCATTATTACCCACATAGAGTTTCCCGTTACGACAATACAGCCCATTAGGCCTATTTAAAGCCTCTGCTTGATTCCAGGCCTTTAATTTCCCATCGGAAAGCTTGTAAATTTTATCTGCGTACATATCCGAAACATAAACGTTTCTTTCTTTATCAATGGTTACATCATTCAAGAATTTAGCCTCTTTTGCCGGATACTTTTGGATAACCTTACCGGCCCTGGTATCAATCACTACTAATTCATCGATATCAGAAACATACAATTTACCTTGGTTCAGAGCCATACCCTTAGGCGCGTTAAGACCCCTTATCAATTTCCTGGTTTTGACTTTGCCATTTTCTTTTAAAAGCGTAATAAAGCCGTTCCCTTTCTTTTCCTGAGCATCCCCTGCCATATTGGAGACATAAAACACCTCCCTCTTTTTGTTATACAAAGCGCATTCAGGGGTTTTCAATGTTTTTTTGGTTTCCCATTGCTTGGTTACCCCTTCAGCGGTGAAAACCTCCCCGTTTTGAGACTGACATTGGATGAAGCACAAACCAAATAAAACACTGAATGCCAATAAAAGGTGTTGCTTTAAAATAACCATAAAAAAGCTTTTTCAAAGATTATATACCCACTCATTTTTTCATTAATTTCCTCACTCTGGTTCCCTTCTCATTGGTAACGACTAAGCCATAAACCCCTTTGGCTAAACCGGAAATATTAATTCCTATTTGCTTGCCTTTTGCATCGGGAACAGTTTTTAACGTTCTCCCATCCAGGGCTTTGATTGTGATTTTCCCTTTTGAAAGGGCTTTTTCGAAGGTCACTGTAATTTTTTCCTCTGCCGGGTTGGGCTCTATTTTAAAAGTTTCTCGCTTACTCAAACCCGGTTTAAAGCCCACAGAAGTTACCTCAACACAGGCGGAGGTATCCTTGCAGCCGTTCTGCGTGACTTCAACCGCATACCTACCATTTGAGAAGGGTTCATAAGTTTTGTTAAATGCGCCGGTAATTGAACTATAGCCATCATCCTCACACCGGAGCCAGCGGTATTGAGCCCCGCTTGCATTAGCCCTTAAGGTGGTCCCGTTTTTGGTTACCCCGGTATCTACTTCAATGATGTTAAGGTTAATGTTCAGGATACTATCACAATTGTGAACATTGGTAAGGGTATCCCAATATTTACCGGATGAAGTATAGGTCTCTCCTCCGCTTGGCAGGATGTATTCATGACAAGCATCAGGATTGATAGTAACCCGGGATTTTTGGAGGTTCAGGTTAATATCGATAATGCTGTCGCAACCTTGCTGGTTTTCCAATGTATCAGTATATTGACCCGTTTTGGTATAAACCTCATCCCCGCTGGGAACCCAAAAACTATCGCAGACACTAGTATCGAGGGAATAGCGATTAATCATTTCAAGTTGAATACCAATCAAACTATCGCAACCGGATGAGCCGGGAATGGTATCATGATAAAATCCTGATTGGGTATAAGTTTCATCTCCGCTGGGAACCATAAAGCTATCGCAAACAGAGGGGTAGATGGTATCCCGGTTTTTCACTTCTAAGTCAATGGTAAGAATGCTATCACAACCATTGCTACTGGGTAGGGTATCCCGGTAGCGACCGGAACCGGTGTAAGTCTCGTCCCCACTGGGCACTGTATACTGATTGCAAACTTTGGGAGAAATAGCATTGTAGGCATTGTTTTTTATGGTTAGGTCAATCACCAAAAAACTATCACAAGGAGCACTTCTTTTAATCCTGTGCGTATAAACCCCTGAAGAATTGTAGGTTTTGTTGGTTCCGGGAACGGTGTAGCTACCGCAAGCCACTGGTTTCAAAGTATCTGACGGAAAATTATTTTCAAGCCAGAATATTTCATTTGTTCCAATGTTTGCAGCCACGATATCCATATCTCCATCCCCGTCAAAATCCGCCGCATCACAAGAAAAAGCGCCTTTGGAGGACACCAAATGATCAGTGAAATTGCCGAGCCCATCATTTTCATGCCAGTATAATTTATCTGAAGCAGAAATAATATCTTTATCACTATCTCCATCAAAATCCTTGGCCAATACCTCTTCCGCATTGTTGGTTTGCCCGGATACATTTAACTGAGTAAAATTTTGATTGCCATCGTTTTGAAACCAATTAACCTTGCTTTTGTACTTCAAACTCGCAAAAATATCCATTTCCCCGTCACCATTCAGATCAGCAGCCCTGGATCGTTCATAATTACCATTGACTATTTTTATTTTAGTAAAACTATCTTGCCCATTGTTTCTATACCAATTAAGTTCATAAGCTATCGTTGAATTTGAAACCAAATCCATGTGACCATCGGAATTAATATCCGCTACATAGACGCCAATGGGTTGATTAAAATTGGGGTCAACTTTTTTTCGAGTAAAACTATCTTTCCCTTCATTTTTATACCAAACTACTTTATCTTTTGTCCTTAAAGCGGCTGCTATATCTTTTTTCCCGTCACTGTTCACATCTTCCACGTGTAAATTAATGGGATCAAAAAGCCGGTTATCTATAGTGTTAAATGTAAAATTTTCATTGCCATCATTTTCAAACCAAGCAATATAACCTTTTGAAGAACCGTTAGCAGAGGAGACTACCACATCAATATCCCCGTCCTGGTCTAAATCAGTAGGTAAAACATACCTTACGTTATCTTGATTACCAATAAGCTTATGGGTTTTAAAAGTCCCTTTCCCTTTGTTTTCGTGCCAGAATATTTTTCCATCGGCTGCGCTACTGTTCGCTGAAACGATGTCCTGATCACCATCCTTATCCACATCCGCTGTCCTCACTAAATGAGCGTCATTTGTTGTTTTAATTACACGAGGAGCACAAAAATTTTGACTGAAAGCTGAATTATTTGCCACAAAAAGAAAAAACAATCCTAAAACTAAGAAAAGCAACCGCTGGAAGGACTTGAAAGAAAATAAAGCTGATTTAATCATTTTTAACCGCAAATTAAAGAAAATTTTAAGCACCTTATAGATGATTATACAAGGAATAAAAGTAAAATGTCAATGAATGGTATTTTTCCAAAATTACCCTAAAAAAGCTTTTTCAAAGATTATATACCCACTCATTTTTTCATTAATTTCCTCACTCTGGTTCCCTTCTCATTGGTAACGACTAAGCCATAAACCCCTTTGGCTAAACCGGAAATATTAATTCCTATTTGCTTGCCTTTTGCATCGGGAACAGTTTTTAACGTTCTCCCATCCAGGGCTTTGATTGTGATTTTCCCTTTTGAAAGGGCTTTTTCGAAGGTCACTGTAATTTTTTCCTCTGCCGGGTTGGGCTCTATTTTAAAAGTTTCTCGCTTACTCAAACCCGGTTTAAAGCCCACAGAAGTTACCTCAACACAGGCGGAGGTATCCTTGCAGCCGTTCTGCGTGACTTCAACCGCATACCTACCATTTGAGAAGGGTTCATAAGTTTTGTTAAATGCGCCGGTAATTGAACTATAGCCATCATCCTCACACCGGAGCCAGCGGTATTGAGCCCCGCTTGCATTAGCCCTTAAGGTGGTCCCGTTTTTGGTTACCCCGGTATCTACTTCAATGATGTTAAGGTTAATGTTCAGGATACTATCACAATTGTGAACATTGGTAAGGGTATCCCAATATTTACCGGATGAAGTATAGGTCTCTCCTCCGCTTGGCAGGATGTATTCATGACAAGCATCAGGATTGATAGTAACCCGGGATTTTTGGAGGTTCAGGTTAATATCGATAATGCTGTCGCAACCTTGCTGGTTTTCCAATGTATCAGTATATTGACCCGTTTTGGTATAAACCTCATCCCCGCTGGGAACCCAAAAACTATCGCAGACACTAGTATCGAGGGAATAGCGATTAATCATTTCAAGTTGAATACCAATCAAACTATCGCAACCGGATGAGCCGGGAATGGTATCATGATAAAATCCTGATTGGGTATAAGTTTCATCTCCGCTGGGAACCATAAAGCTATCGCAAACAGAGGGGTAGATGGTATCCCGGTTTTTCACTTCTAAGTCAATGGTAAGAATGCTATCACAACCATTGCTACTGGGTAGGGTATCCCGGTAGCGACCGGAACCGGTGTAAGTCTCGTCCCCACTGGGCACTGTATACTGATTGCAAACTTTGGGAGAAATAGCATTGTAGGCATTGTTTTTTATGGTTAGGTCAATCACCAAAAAACTATCACAAGGAGCACTTCTTTTAATCCTGTGCGTATAAACCCCTGAAGAATTGTAGG
The DNA here is from genome assembly GCA_964549595.1 of uncultured Sphingobacteriales bacterium. Classification (GTDB taxonomy): domain Bacteria; phylum Bacteroidota; class Bacteroidia; order CAILMK01; family CAYYUA01; genus CAZQQN01. The sequence goes on from CAZJWK010000005.1 coordinate 51,045, forward strand.
TTTTGTTGGTTCCGGGAACGGTATAGCTACCGCAAGCCACTTTTTTCATGGTATCTGCCAGGAATTTATTTTCAAACCAATACACCTTTCCTTTATCCTCATTAACCAAAGCCACATCCTTATCACCATCTCTATCAAAATCTGCGGCATTAATATCTGAACCACCAATATTAGCGGTTATTAAGTGGTCTGTAAAATTTCCATTTCCATCATTCTCGTGCCAATATACCTCATTGGAGGCCGATACTATATCCAAATCACCATCAGAATCTAAATCCAATGGTAAAACACCATCTACATCTACGGTTTGATTAGTGACATTATACTCAGAAAAATTTTCTTGCCCGTCATTTTGAAACCATGAAATTTCATCATCAAATGTGAAAGAAGTTACAATATCTATTTCACCATCCTGATCAAAGTCACCTTCTCCTATATTACGATGTTTGTCCCTTGAAATTAAATTACTTATAAAACTATCATGGCCATTATTTTTATAGTAGATCATTTCAAACGCAATAGTGGAGGTGGCAACCACATCTTTATACCCATCTTTATTCAAATCCTCGACAAATAGGCCATTGACTTCATTGAAAGAGGAGTCAACAATCATACGGGTAAAATTTTCACTCCCATCATTTTTATACCATACTACTTTATCCTTACCATTTAAACACGCCGCAATATCCATTGCCCCATCCCTGTTAATATCTTCCACTTCAAGGTCAATCGGGTAAGATAGTTGAGTGGATATGGTATGATTAGAAAAGTTTTGATTACCATCATTTTCAAACCAGAAGAATTTGTCCCATGAAGAAGCCACAATGTCAATATCTCCGTCCTGATCAAGGTCTGCAGAAGCAATATCCATAACCACCTTTTCATTGTTCGTAATTGTATGATTTTTAAAGTTGCCATCCCCATCACTCTCATGCCAAACTATCTTATTATCCTCCTCAAAAAAATCACCGGTTGCTGAAACGATGTCATGATCCCCATCACTATCTATGTCCGATGTTTTCACCAAATGAACTTCCTTGGCATTCATGATTACCCTGGATGCACAAAAATTTTGGGAAAAACCGTAGGAATTTCCCATCAGCAAGCAAATTAAAAGATTGAATAAAATAATAAAGCCTCTTCTCATAAAGGTCGAATTTAAACTTTGAAAAAATCAATACATATTAGTCCAAGAAAAAGTTACCAATACGGAACGCAAAACCCTTCCCTCTTTGTATAAACGGTGTAGAAAACAAATTTTTTAAAAAAACCCCGCAATGAACACTTACGAAAAACAAACCCATAAAGCCAAAGTCCGGCGCGTATTAGGTTACAGCCTTTTATGGTTTTTCCTGGCCTTTTTAATTTGGTTTGTTTCTTCCTGGACCGGAAAAAATTACCCCATGGATAGCTTTTTAATCGGATTTTTAATCTTAATAGGATTGGCAAGGGTTTATCAAGCCGCCGGTTTTTACAAAAAGGAAAAGGAGTACTTAAAATAACTTTTTTAAAGCTCTGTAATTTTTAAGCTCCCTAAAACAGTAGTGCTTAAAATCGTTAAAGTTGGTACCGAAGCATCTTCAGATTCATGGCTCCTCCATTGGTTCTCCCCAAAAGAGCCGGTTGACCCATCAGGCCCTTTGGTTTCCCCTAAAAACGTAGAAGCCCGTATTTGATAGGGGACCCCTTTGGGAATAAAAATCCGACATTCCCCGAAAATCGTTTTAACCTCTACGCTACGGGATTCCTTTAAGGTGAAATGCTTAAAGTTCAATACTTGATTTCCAAAGAGTACGGTGTATTCCCGCTTAAGGCCGTCTGAATCTATTGTAAATTCATTCAACCCCAAAAAGACCGTATTTTGAAGGCCTTTTAATGGTTGATTATGTTGGCCCTGCCCGGGATTTTTTTCCCTGTCAATGAGTTCAATACCCAGGCCCACCAATAGGATGGCTATTACTAACCGGAAAAACGGAATTTCAAAAGTGAGCCATTCCGCTATAAACAAAAGAACGCCCAATGCCATAAACAGAAAAGCCCAAAAGTAACGGCTGGTAAGTAGCTTCATAAACAGATTGAAATTGCTATTGAAATTAAAAAGATGACAAATCAAGTATTTTGAACGGGTATGTCAGCAATAATTCTCACTTTTTTCTGCGAAAGCGAACTGGTCAAAAATAAGAAAACCTGGAGTTTTATCATTTTAATGGGGTCACCCTTTCCCGGCTTACAACTAAAAACAATGCTTTTAAAAGTTACCACAATCGTTTATTCCTACGAGATTCACAATCATTGGCCAATAAACCAGATAAATTTAAGTTACCCCATAAATAATCTTAACTAAGCTTCGCTAAATATCCAAAGGTCAATACTCACTTAAACTTTTCAAGGTTTAATGTCCTGTTTTCCAATGCTTTTGAAAAGTGGTAATCATCAACCTTTAGGCTGGTTACGCTTTAAGTTAAACTTTGCTTTAAATTCGTTGTTCACTCCAAAACTTTTTAGAAAAGAATGCTTATGAAAATTACCCGTTTCATAGTCATCGCCACAGTTGCCTTTTTTGGTGCAATCAGTTTAAGTTGCCAGGAAAGCCAAAATGAAAATGAAGATACCAAAGACACAGCTCAAAGTACTGCTACTTCTCCGAAAAATTACAAACCCGGCAAATACCACTCGAAAGCCGGTATTGAAATACCTAAGGGCTTTGAAGCAAAAAAGATTGCTGATAATCTGGGCTCAGCCCGGCACATAGCCATTAGAGAAAACGGTGATATTTATATCGCTTTACGGGAAAAAAACAACGGAAAAGGAACCGTGGCTTTGCGTGACAAAGACGGGGATAATCAAGCGGATGAAATGAAATACTTTGGGGATGTTACCGGAACCGGGGTTGCCTTACGCAATGGCTACTTATACCGCAGTTCAGAAACAGCGGTTTATCGCTACCCCTTGAGTGAAGACCAGTTAATCCCTAAAGTTGATGAAAGAGAAACCATTCTCAAGGGGATGCCGGAACAAAATTCGCATGCAGCCAAGCCTATAGATTTTGACAACAAAGGTAACCTCTACATCAATGTCGGGGCCCCGTCCAATGCTTGTATGAAGCAGAGCAGAACCAAAGGATCACCCGGGATGGATCCTTGTCCGCTGCTTAAGGAACACGGTGGCATCTGGAAGTACAGAGCCGACCAAACCGGTCAAACCCATGATCCGGGAAATCGTTTTGCCACCGGGATGCGAAACATTGTTGCCCTGGATTGGGATAATCAGCAAGAGAACCTTTTCGTTGTCCAGCATGGCAGGGATCAATTAAGTCAGTTTTTCCCGGAACTATACAATGATGAGCAAAACGCCAAGTTGCCTGCTGAGGAATTTCACCGCGTAGAAGAAGGTGATAACCTGGGCTGGCCTTATTGTTACTATGATCAAATTCAAGGAAAGAAAGTACTGGGCCCGGAATACGGGGGAGATGGTGATTCCGTGGGCCGATGCGATCAATACCAAAAGCCCCTGATCGGCTTTCCGGGTCACTGGGGCCCGAACGATTTGATATTTTATAACCACAGTCATTTCCCTGAAAAATATGCCAACGGAGCTTTCATTGCTTTTCATGGTTCATGGAACCGGGCACCAAAGCCCCAGGCCGGCTATAATGTGGCATTTGTGCCTTTTAAAAATGGCAAATTAACCGGTAAAGATGATTGGTTCGTTTTCGGTAAGGGATTTAAGGGCAAGGATACATTAAAATCACCTCGAAATGCACAACACAGGCCAATGGGGCTTACCACCGGACCACAGGGAGCTTTATACATTACTGACTCTCAAAAAGGGGCAGTTTGGCGCATTACCTTCGAAGGGTAAAAATGCCACTATGTATCAAAAAGATTACTTGCTTAGGTATATTGAGCAATTGTCAAAAGCCATTACCAAGCTCCTAAACAAAAAGAACGAAGGGGATATAGAAGGGGCTTTTGACTACCTCAACCACTATTATCAGGAAACGATTGGGCTAAACAATGATCAGCCCTTATATCTATTCACGCCTAACCAGTTATTGAAATATTTATCCGACAATTTTCAACCCAGTGTTGAGGAATTAACAACTTTTGCAAGGCTTGTGGAAGCCGAGGCGCAATTATGGGAAACCAGGGAAAATATCGATGAAGCCATCCACCGGTACAGTTTGGCTTTTGCCCTGGTCAATGAAGCCATCGAAAAGGATAAAACCACTTTTTCCTTAGAAAGGAACCGACAAAAGCGTCATTACGAGAAAAAAGTCAATCAACTTAGTCACTTGTAAAGGTTGAAAACTTAGGCCTAAAATATATTTATGCCACAAATCCCCAATTTTGGAAGGTTCGTTTTAATTGATTCTTGATTAAACTGTTAAGAACATTTAAGGATTATTGATGAACCTTATTATTTTTGGATGACAATTTAAAATCCAATATTATGCAGAACGTCAAAAGTAACCTCACACGATGGATTCTGGGCATCATCCCAATAATTGGCCTGGTCACTATATTTTTCAGCTGCAGTAATAAGAGTAACTCCAAGGGCAATGAAGGAACAGAAGAAAACAATAAATTAGAGAACGCACTTTTGTGGAAGATCAAGGGAGAAAACTCAGATAAACCTTCTTATTTATTCGGTACGCTTCATTTGATGAAGTCAGACTACCTGGATAATTGGCCCAAAGTGAAAGAAACCTACCAAAATGCTGATAAAGTAATCGTAGAGACTATTATTGACTCTTCTAAGCTCATGCAATTCGGAAGGATGATGGCCATGAAAGGGAAAACCCTTCAGGATTATGTGGACAGTACCGAATACCAAAAAATAAAAAGCTATGCAACCGATAAGATCAGTTATCCCATGTCCACATTGGACCGTTTCAAACCAATCCAGGTTTTAATCATGCTTTCAATGGCTGAATACAAAGAGGTCTCGACTCCCTTGAATAAAGGCGATGGGATGATCATTGACCAGTATTTTGGCCGTAAGGGTAAAAAGCGTGGGAAAAAAGTGATCGAACTTGAGGAATTTCTGGAACAAGGCGAAATGCTTTACCAGAAGAAATCCAATTCAGAACAGGCAGAGATGCTTGTTTCCTATATCAATGAATCAGAAACCATGGGAAAAACAGCCAAATCCCTGATCAAATCCTACGAAAACCAAAACCTTAATCAATTGAAAACCCTTTATGAAAAAAATCAGGAGGTCTTTAAAAGCTTGGCTTTTCTTCTTACCAAGCGGAATAAAAAATGGATAAAAAGGGTTAAACCCGTTTTCGAGAAAGGAGGGGCATTCATGGCGGTTGGTGCACTGCACTTACCGGGAAAAAAAGGATTAATAAAATTATTAAGGGATAAAGGGTTTAAGGTGAAACCTATGGATGTCAAATAAGATTTGGCAGCACCACCTTTTTAAAGTGGTGTCAAGCCGGTAAATATTAACTACTCTTTGACAAATTTCAATTGAACCATTGCATCATTAATAATGGCTTTTTGCAAGCTTTTGTTGTCGTAATAGTAATAGTTTGTGTTACCACTTGGGAGTTTCAGGGCATACTTCCCCGATGACTTTTCTTCTATGGGTATAAAATTGGCATAATTTTCGCTAAAAAGTTCAGACCTTCCCTTTGGCGCCCTAAAATAAAGGCAAGCCGTAGAGTACCTTGCTTTATTATGGCAAAGCTGATAAGGATCTTCCTCGTCCTTTTTTATCCGATAACAGTTACCTTTCCAACGAATGTTTGACTTGTCCCATATTTCATCATTGACGACATTTTTTACCCGGGCTTTTACCATAAAATCCCGGTTAAAGACCACATTCAACCGAAAAACTACATGAAACATCTTAATCAAACGGGCTTTTATATCCGATTTTATCTCATAATGGGTTTTTCCGTTTTCGACAAATTGCTTGGCGTGAAGGGTCCCGACTTTTGAATTCCCATACATTATGCTGTACTTTATTTTTTGTTCATTGTCCTCCGGATAAAATGATGAAAGTAAAATAAAGCAAAAGCCAATGAACAGTATTTTAAAAAGCCTTAATGCCAATTTTTTTCATGTTTTAATTAAACATTCAAAAGAATGATAAAAAACCCTGACTAATTAACGCAATGATTGGCTTTCCATTATAAAAAACCTTTTTAAGTAGGCCTTTAAGCAATACATATTTAATTCGTTTTTTGCCGGATTGGGCCTTTATCCATTAAAGAGTAGTTAAAATACCAGGCTGAGCCAAAAAATGCCAAATGAGGGCATTTTTTCGATTACCATAACTTTCTACAAAAAACCTTTACCTTGTAAAGGATAAAAAAGCATAAGGGGAAAAGTAAAATGCTTACCTGGGGAAATCACTTACCCCGAATTCCTTTCGGATACTACTATCTCCCAAATTATTTTTATTCCAATAATCCGTTTTGAGGGTTTTGTCTCGAACAGCTATAGTCTTTAACTGCCGGCTATCTTCACCAAAACCGCTTTCATGTTTGTCTATCCAGCCCTGAATCCGGTAAGGGAAGGCCTTCTCATAAACAATGGTCAGTGTCCTGGGAATTTCAGGATAATGGATCCGGTATGCCATTAATTTCTTGCCCTTAAATTGGTTGCCTTCATAAGCCTTTTGTTTAATTTCAGCTTTCTCAGGCTTTAGCTTCCTGTGCCGCAGCCTTTTAAAAAGAGTACCCGGTACCATCTTGACTGAACCGGTCGGTAAGGACTCAGGAGCTAACCGCAGGCGGGTCCATACTTCATCCTCAAGCCAAGCCCTTTCTGTTTTATAATCTTCATGGACTTCATCCTGAAAATAAGAAAAGCCCTGCCAATGGTATTCACCATCCCGGTTATTCATTTGCAGGTAAGCATGTCCGCACCAATCCTGGGATGATGTAGTAACTTTTAAGGAATGGGGATATTTACCTCTATGTACAGGAGTGAAAACAGACATCATCATGGAGTAATCATAAAGCCCTGTTTGAAAGCGTTTGATTTTATTCAGCTTAAGTATTTTGGTAGCATTTTTACTGGGTCCTTTCTCATGTTTGACCTGCTTATCCGTCAAAAAATCCTCGGTTACAAAAATTAAAATTGCTTCACCCGGATTTTTCTGGCCGTAGCGTCCTTGTTTGAGCTTGAAATGGCTCAACTCTGCTTCGCCGGCATACCAATAGTCCTTGAATTCCGGAGAAAGCCGAACTTTTGAGGAAGATTCCTTTTTGCCCTCTTCTCCTTTGGGCTGTGAGTTACAAGCCGTTGTTAAAGCAACAAAAAAAGCCAGAATAAACAGGTTAGTATTTAAATTAGGCATGATTATTTTTTTGGGTTTTCCTAACCACAAAAAAAACAAATACCTCAAAGAAAACCTTGAATATATAGTTATAAGAGAGGAAATACATCCTCCCTTATTTTTGACTAAAAGGCTTAATCCTAACCCATGCTTATTCCTCACTGCCCTCTTTTCCTTGTAATTCTTCTTCCAGGAGATTAATGCCCGCTACTGTTAAAGCACCCCCGATTAAGGCAATATTTTTCAGAATGGCCTGTAATTGCTGTTGAAATTGGTCACCACCTTCAGCCCCTATCATCATAGGCAAATGAACGCCAAGGATAAAAGCCAATAACATTAAGGCCAATAACAATGCAGCCAGTTTTACTTTTTTATTGATAAAAAAGGCAATGGCCGCTAAAATGTGGCCGAGACCGGTCAAGTAAACCCAGAATTGGCCTGGTGGAATGGCTACCATTTCACCCATCTGGGAAGCTTTCATAAAATGAAAAATGCCGAAAATTAAAAAAGGAATGCCAAAAATAATACGTGCAACAGAGGTAGTAAGGAGTCTCATAGTTTACCTTTTTTGGTTTGCAAGTATGAAATTAAAAAATAAAACAATTAATTCAAAATTTTTAGGCTTAATAAAGCCTTGGCAGATAATGCAAAAATGAGGCAAGTCCCCACAATAAAAGTTTAAACATTTTTCTTGAATTCCCATTGGGAGTTCTTCTAATAGCTGCCGAATGATGCCTTTATTTATTCCAAAACACAGAATCCCACAATCTATTGATAACCCGGCTTGAAAAACCTTTGAAAGCCTAATGAATTAAATGAATGGACTCCCTTTAAAATCCCTAAAATTTATATCTTTGCCGGTTTCAGAAAGGCATTAACACCCAATAAATCCGATTTTATGAGTAGCACCAATCAGCAAAAATTTGATGAGCTCAGACAAAAACGTGAAGAAGCAAAGCAAGGAGGTGGACAAGATCGGATCGATAAGCAACATGAAAAAGGTAAGTTAACGGCCCGCGAGCGCATTCATTTTTTGGTTGATGAAGGCTCCTTTGAAGAAATCGATGCTTTTAAGCAACACCGGAGTACCGACTTCGGCCTGGATAAGCAACAATACCTCGGGGACGGAGTGGTTACCGGTTATGGTACCATAAATGAAAGATTGGTATACCTATTCTCACAGGATTTCACGGTTTTTGGGGGCTCCCTATCTGAAACCCATGCCGAAAAGATCTGCAAGGTCATGGATCTGGCCATGCAAAACGGAGCGCCCGTTATTGGCCTCAATGATTCGGGAGGAGCCCGCATACAAGAGGGCGTTACCTCATTAGCCGGCTATGCGGATATTTTTTACCGAAATACCCGCGCATCCGGAATTATTCCGCAAATATCAGCCATTATGGGTCCCTGCGCTGGGGGTGCTGTTTACTCGCCCGCTATCACCGATTTTACGTTTATGGTGGAGGAAACCTCCTACATGTTTGTAACAGGACCGAATGTAGTGAAAACGGTTACCCATGAGGATGTAACGGCTGAAGACCTGGGCGGTGCTGATACCCATGCTACCAAATCCGGTGTGACGCATTTTGCTTCCAAAAATGAATTAACCTGCATTGAAGATATCAAACAACTGCTCAGTTATATCCCGCAAAATTGCGAAGAACAACCACCGAATCTTCAATACGAAGGAAAGGAAGATGAGACCCATTCTGCCCTTAACGATATCATACCCGAAAACCCCAACCAACCTTATGACATGAGGGAAGTGATAAACGGGGTACTGGACAAGGATTCCTTCATGGAGATCCAAAAGGATTTTGCAGAAAACATCGTTATCGGCTTGGGCCGGATTGGTGGCCGAAGCATTGGAATCGTGGCCAATCAGCCTCAACATTTAGCCGGTGTGCTGGATATCAATGCATCCACAAAAGGTGCCCGTTTCGTGAGGTTTTGCGATTCTTTTAACATCCCCCTTTTAACTTTTGAAGACGTACCCGGTTTCTTACCCGGAACCGACCAGGAATGGAACGGTATCATAAAAAATGGGGCCAAATTGCTTTATGCATTTGCTGAAGCCACTGTGCCACGGGCTACCGTCATTACCAGAAAGGCATACGGCGGCGCTTACGATGTAATGAACTCCAAGCACATCGGTGCCGACCTCAATTTTGCCTGGCCAACGGCTGAAATCGCTGTAATGGGTCCTAAAGGAGCAGCGGAAATTATTTTCCGAAAAGAAATCAAAGAAGCAGAAGACCCGGAGGCCAAACTCCAGGAAAAAATGGAAGAGTATTCCGATATGTTTGCCCATCCGTATAAAGCGGCTGCCAGAGGGTTCATTGATGACGTGATTAAGCCAGAGGAAACGCGGATTAAACTCATGAAAGGCTTTAAAATGCTGGAAAACAAGGTGGATAATTTACCACGGAAAAAGCACGGGAATATTCCCCTTTAAAGGAGTCCTTTCCCAATTCTAAGGTTATTATGAATAGGAAAATTCGAATAAAGTAAGGCTTCTTTGATATCCCGGACTAAACATGGGGCTAATATAGAATCCAGCAATTAAAGAAAGTTCACCTTATTTCCCTCACAATAAAAGCATTAAAAGGCTTTATACCGGTAATTCGGCACTAAAGCCAGGGCATTTTCCTTGTCCTTATCCATTTGAGCTTTCAAACCTTCCATATCGGGGAAATGTTCGTCACCCCTTAACCATTCCAGAAATTCAACCGTAATCGAGGCACCGTAAATGTCCTCATTGAAATCAAATAAGTACACCTCAATCCTTTTATCGCCATTGGCTTTCACAGTAGGGCGATTCCCTATGTTTAACATCCCAAAAAAAGCTTGATCCTTCACAAAAACCCGGACAAGGTAAACCCCTTCAGCCGGAATTAATTTGATTTGCTCTTCCACTTCAATATTGGCTGTGGGGTAGCCCATTGTCCTACCCAGTTTATCCCCGGTTATTACTTTACCTTTTAACCGGTAATAATGATTCAGGAACTCCGTAGCCCTCGAAACATCTCCTTCCATCAAGGCATTACGGATTTTGGTAGAGCTAACGGTCACATCATCAATTTCCTGGGGCGGAATTTGTTCAATTTCATAGCCGTAAGTTGTCGCTCCTTCCTGGAGGTCCTCAAAAGACCCCTCCCGGTTTTTCCCAAACCGGTGGTCATGGCCTATCACCAACATTCGGGTACCAAGGTTATTTACGAGCAGATCCCGAATAAATTCCACTGCAGTCAAGCGGGAAAATTCCTTGGTAAAAGGAACAACCACCACGTTTTGCAAACCAAACCTTTCTAACAACTCAATTTTTTCATTAAGCGTATTGAGTAATTTAAGGTCCGGGTTATCAGGTTGAAGCACCAATCGGGGATGGGGCCAAAAAGTCAAAAGCAAGCTTTCTCCTTCTTTTTGCCTTGCCAAGGTATTAAGGCGGTCAAGGATTTTCTGGTGCCCAATGTGAACGCCATCAAAAGTCCCGATAGTAACCACAGGATTTCTGACTTTTTCGTAGTCTTCCAGACTCCGGAATATTCTCATGACAAGGTGTTGCTTTTCGTTTGCTCAAAAAGTTGTTTTAGCTCCGTCAAGTTGAATGCTTTTTCAACCCGGTAATCCCCTATTTCCGTTCGCCTCAAGGCAGTGACATAAGCTCCGGACCGGAGGTAATTACCAAAATCACGCGCCAAACTTCTGACATATGTGCCTTTGCTACAGTGTAACCTGATATGCACATCCGGCCAATCAATGTGCTCTATACTTAACTCATAAACCTCCACCGGTTTGGATTGGGTTTTCACTTTTTTACCCTTCCTGGCTTCCTCATAGGCGCGTTTTCCACCTACTTTGACAGCCGAATAATCAGGAGGCGTTTGTGCCAAACTTCCTTCAAAGCAAGATGCCGCTTCTTTTACACTGTCCTCATCAAGGTGCTCAAGGGCAAATTCCTGGTCAATTTCTGTATCAGCATCAAAGGAGGGCGTAGTAGCCCCTAACCGGAAAGTGGCTTCATACGTTTTGGGAAGCTTTTGAAAATCCTCGATGCTTTTGGTCATCTTACCCGTACAAAGAATAAGCAGTCCTGTTGCAACGGGATCTAAAGTACCGGCATGACCAACTTTCTTCACATAGCCAGGATAATTTTCCCTTACAAACTTTACTACTTGAAAGGAAGTCCAGTTTTGGGGTTTATCTACCAGAAGAAAATTTCCCTGGTTAAAATCCAACGCCTTAGGCCAATGATGTTTATCAATCTTTGTCATTTTTAGCTTGCAAAGGCTTTGTTTTAACAGGCAAATTTGCGGATTTTCCCTCTGATTAAACCAGTGCGCTAATGATAGCCACAACGCCAATCATCAAGCAATAAAAACTAAAGTAAATAATTTTGCCCTTACGCACCAGTGCAACCATCCATCTGCAAGCCGCCACTCCTGCTAAAAAGGCCCCTAAAAAACCGGCAAACATAGGCCAGAAATCGGCATTTCCAGCACTCGGATCCTCCACAAGGGCTTTCACTTTCAAAGCGGTAGCCCCGAGGATGGGTAACAAAACCATCAAAAAAGAAAACCGGGTAGCCTGATCCCGCTTTATACCTAATAACAAGGCCGTACCAATGGTAGCTCCGGAACGGGAAATACCCGGGATAACGGCAAATGCCTGCGCTAAACCTATGATCAAGGCATGGCCAAACCCGACTTTTTTATCCTGCCTCCGGGCTAATAGGGTCAAATACAAAATAGTGGCAGTAATTAACAACATGGAACCCACAAGGAGCAACCTTCCTGAAAATAAGGCATCCACTTCCTCTTCCCATAGCACCCCGACAATAGCTACCGGAATCATAGAGATGACAAGTTTCAATACGTATTTATTGCTATCAGTCCAATTTAGGGGAAATAAATTCCTCAGCAAGGCATAAATGTCCTTATAAAAAACGACAATCGTGCTAAGTACTGTGGCCCCGTGAACCAGGACCGTAAAGGTAAGGGTATCATGAGCTTTAACACCAAGAAGCACCTTCCCTAATTCAATATGCCCACTGCTACTAACCGGTAAAAACTCGGTCAGGCCTTGCACGATGCCTAAAATCAGGGCTTCAAGGACGGACATGTTCAGAACAAGTAAAGATTACAAGGCAGGATTACTCTTCTTTTTGTGCTTCTTTAGCCGATTTTGGGGTTTTCATGATGGCATAAATCTCTAAAATATAGCCGAACATCACCACAATAGGGGCAAGTGTTATTTTGCGGAAACTATAAATATTAGTGTCTCCGGACATTAGGATGTAACCAATGATGATGATTACAAATCCAATGGCCATAAGATAAAAATTATCCCGGCCCAACGGAAATTCAATATGCTTGTTATTTGAGGTTGCTTTTCCCTTGCTCCCGGTTTTGCTTTGATTCGCTGTTTGCTGCTTTTTCCCTTGTCTCTGTTGTTTTGCCATTAGAATTAACCTTGCTGCTTAAGCCCTTCAAAATTACGAAATAATTCCAAAAACCTGCAAATGAAATGCGGATAACGTTGAGAATTGCTCAAACCGGTAATGGAAAAACCAGCTTTTGAAGCTTTATTAGGAATCTTTAACTACCAATAAATGCGCACGGGTTCGTTTTTCATTGCCCGCCAACTAATACCCTACACGTTAATGAAGACTCAGGATCAATATAAATCCTCTAATTTCATTTTCAGGTACTTGTTAATAGAAAACAGGCCGCTCAAACCCGTAATAAGGCTACCTAAAATTAACATACTACCGAATAGTATAAGGTAAAAAGCACTATGCCCGAACAAATCCATAAAAGGCACCATATCCTGCAAAAAATAAAGGATCAAAATCAACAATAGAGAAGCCAAGAAACCTCCAAGCAAACCATGCAACATGGAACGATAGACAAAAGGCTTGCGAATAAACCAACGGCTTGCACCCACTAATTGCATGGATTTTATAAGAAACCGGCTTGAATAGAGGCTGAGTCTTATGGTACTGTTAATCAAAGCTATTGCAATCAAAAGGAAAATGACCGCCAATCCAAGCACAATAAAGCTCGCAATCCTTATATATCTGTCAATATTTTCGACCAAAGCTTTTTCGTAAAACACTTCCTTCACCTGGTTATTGGCTTCCCACTTTTCTTTGAATTGCTGCAGGGTATCTGCATTGGTAAAGTCCGCATTAAAATAAACATCAAGGGATGGGGGATAGGGGTTATAACCAAGCAATTCTCCTGCCTCTTCACCCAGGTTTTTTGCCATTATTTGCCGGGCCTCTTGCTTACTGATGTAATGAATTTCCTTGATGGCCTTTTTATCCTCCAGGCTTTTTTTGATACGGAAAATATCCGGTTCATTGGCATCCTTCATAAAGTAAATGCTAACCTGGACATTCTCCTTGAGGAAATTTTTTACCTGATTACCATGAAAAATCATTAAGGCTAAAAGGCCGACCAAAAATAAAACCAAGGTAATGCTAATGGTAGTGGAAATGTAAGAAACTTTTCGGCGCCTTTTGGGTTGAACTTTCAAGCGTTAAACATTTTGAATGGTCGGTGCTAAATTATGAAATAGGCAAAGAAGTTGGAGAAAAAAACTTTAAGACCTGACAAGTTCGTTCTATCGCAAAATTTATGGATATCAGGAAAATGCTATAATTCAGGAAGAAACGGGAATTGATTTTGAAAGCATCAAATTCCTGTTACTTACCCGGGAAATCAGGTTTTTGTTTTGCTAAGATGCGCCCCCCATCTTTCCAATAAATCTTTAATGGCCTCAATTTTAAAGGGTTTACTCACATAGTCATCCATACCAGCTTCCTGATACCTTTCACGTGCGCCTTCCATGGCATCTGCCGTCAATGCAATAATAACCGGAGATTGTTTTAACTCCAATTCATTCCGAATGACTTTTGTAGCCTGGATACCATCTTTGTTAGGCATTTGAACATCCATCAAGATCAAGTTGTAACTATCCGGCTTATTTTTCAACTCCTCGATCACTTCATTGCCATCCTCCACTGCAACGGGCTGAAATCCAAATTTTTCAAGAAAGTTTGTGATTAGCTTTTGGTTAATTAGGTTATCCTCGGCCACCATGATTTTCAAATCATAGCGATTAGCCAGGTCCGTATCAAAAACCTCCTTTTTATCATCCAAAGGTTCCGAGGAGTAACTTTCGCCTTCCCTGACTTCCTGTAAAGGAAGGGTAAAATAGAAGGTGGAACCTTTTCCTAACTCACTTTCCAGGGCCATATGGCCATTCATTTTTTCAACCAATTTATTGCTAATACTTAAACCAAGTCCCAATCCTTTAGTTTCTATTTCATCATCGGAATCTATTTGTTTAAAGGCCTGGAAAATTTCATTTTTCTTATGCGCGTCAATGCCCTTACCCGTATCCTCAACGGCAAACTGTATAATGCGTTTTCCTTCTTTTTGTTCATCCGGATTCGATTGATCCTTTACCATAATTTTTATTTGCCCCTGCCCTTGCTTTACAAATTTTTTAGCATTGCTGACAAGATTGATTAAGATTTGTCTTATCCGTGAATGATCCCCCATTAATTCCTCAGGGACTTGCGGATCAATTTCATAGGTCAAAGTAATTCCTTTCTGTTCAATATCGCGCCTGAATAAAGCTTCCACTTCTTTTATGAATTGCCGGATATTGAATACGCGGTTTTTTATGGAAACCTTACCTTGTTCCGCACGCGACAAATCCAACACATCGTTAATGACCGTAAGCAATGTTTCGCTGCTATTACGGATGGTATTGAGGTATTCCTGTTGGTTTTGGTTAAGATTTGTTTGATTCAAAAGCTCGGTCATTCCCATAACCCCATTCATAGGCGTTCGAATCTCATGACTCATGGAAGCCAAAAAATCAGATTTGGCCCTGGAAGCATTTTTTGTCTTTTCATGGGCTTTTTGAAGGTCTTCGTTTTGTTGGGTAATCAATTCATTTTGAGCCTTTAATTTATCATTAGCAATTCGGTTGTTACGATACAGTTTATATAAAATCCCAACCGCTACCAAAATCAATATTAATCCAATGCTCATGGCATAGATATAATCCCTCTGCCTTTCCCCCTGTAACTTATTGATATTATTTTCTTTTTTTAAGAGTTTAATTTTTTGCCTTTGCCTGCGGAGTTGATATTGGGTTTTAAGCCCTTGAATATCCTTTTTATATCGGCTTTTATACAATCCTTCAATGTCTTGATTTTGTTCTTCCATGATATTAAACGCCGCCTTGTAGTCATTTAATTTAAGATAGATTGATTTTAAATACCCCCTTGCATTGATTAATAATTCTTTATCATTTTGCGGATCAGCCATTTGAATGGCTTTTTTCAAACTGTCAATGGCTTTGTCATATTCCTTAAGCTGAAGCAAGGCCCTCCCCCTTAAAAGGGGTATCATATTAAGTGTATGATTGTAGTTGTTGGCTTTTGCCAACGAAAAAACCGTGTCTGTGTAGGCCATTGCCTTCCGGGGTTTGTTTTCTAAAAGGGCAAGGCGGGCTAAATCATTGTAGTCATTTGCTAATTTAAACTTGTTACCCACTTTTTTGTGCAAAGAGAAGGCCTTATTAACAAATCGGGAAGCCTTTGACAAACTATCCTGGCTTAGGTAAACACTTACTAAGCCACTTAGAACATTGGCTTTTAACGATTCTCGGGGTTGATCTCCCGATTCTATAGCCTTGTAAAAATATTTTTTGGCCTTAGCGTAATTTTCCAGGCTCTTATGAGCATGGCCTAAATTTTCATAAACCCGCCTTGTGTTGGTATTGAATGTATCCATTTTATGATAGGCATTCAAGGCCTCATAATAATAGCTTAGCGCGGTTTTGTATTGCCTTTTACTTTGATAGTTGTTGCCTATATTATTAAGGATAACGGGCCTGTTATATTTCAAATTCAGTTTATTTACTATTCTTAAGGCTTTGTGATAATAACGAATAGCACTGTCAAATTTTTTTAATTTATCATAAATGACCCCGGTATTATTGGCTCCTTTATAACTCAATTTTTGACTGTCTATTCGCTTACTAATGCCCAAGCCTTTTTGAAAAAAATGAAGGGCCTCTTTAAATTGTCCCTGATGAAAATGGGCAACGCCTTTTTGATTAGTAAACCAAGCCCAATAAAAAGAATCTTGCTTTTTTTTGGCAATATTCAAGCCGGAATCAGCCAAATGAAGGACTCTTTCAGGATTTCTGCTGGCTATTTTTTTAATAGAATCTCTGATTGTTTGGTAAGAATCTGTATCATTTTCCTCCCAAAAATCGTTAAAACCCAAACCATAAACCTGATTATTCATACCAAAAAAAACCAGAATAATAAACGGCCAAAGTAAATATTTCATTACGATGAAATTAAAAGTTAAATTGAGAGTCGCCCGGCTCGAGGGAAATTTTGCTTTCCATTAATTTTCCTGTTTTTCCCCAATCCAAATAAAAACACCAAGGCGAAATTAAAGAAAAATAAAAACAATAATTGCCTTGTTAATAGATAATAGGGTCATTTCACCTATTAATCCCCTATAAAAAAAGGTGGCTCTACCCCATTTTTTGTGGAAATTTAGTGCTGTGGTTTTACATGGGGCCTTCGAG
>CAZJWK010000006.1:0-5608 GCA_964549595.1 uncultured Sphingobacteriales bacterium
ATGATGATAACGGGGACGGAAAAACCACCGCAAATCCTACCGCAACGGGAAAAGAAGGCACCTTTGGTAGTAACGTAACCCTTTAGCCCACAAGGTACTTATAACCATTTTTTAACAAACCAAAAATGGTTTCAAAAACCTTTGAAACATCAAATTAAAATCCTGACAATCAGGTTTTAAACCAATGAAATCATTTTACTTTTAGGGGTACAATCGACTTTTGATACACTCACCCTTTTGACCTTACTTTTAAGCAAAATAAATGAAACGCCGGGAATGCGTAAAAACCCATAGGCTTACTCAACCCGGTATTAACATGAATGAAAGCCCTGAAATGCTTACCCCCTAAAGGGCTTGAAAAAACCATATGTCACTGAAAAATAAAAATTTATAGTCATCCATAGTAATTTTTTTATTTTTGTTTGTGTTAAAGAAAAATGAGTCATGAATCTAACTGACCTATGCAGCAAAATTAGGGTATTATTCCATTCTTGTGAAGGTATTAGGGTAATGGTTGGCAAGAACCACATATACACTTTGATTTTATTTTTAACGGGCTTATTGGCTCCTTGCTTATCACAGGCCCAATCATGGACAACCTATGATAAAACCAATTCGGGCATACCCAGTAACAATATTTACAGCATTCAGGAAAACACCCAGGGTGATCTCTGGATCGGTTCCACGAAAGCGCTAAGTAAATTTGATAGTAATGGCTGGACCGTTTACAAAAAATCCAATTCCCCCCTTCCGGCAAAAAGGATCAATGCTATTGCTTTGGATAAATCAGGAAATAAATGGGTTGCTACTAATGGAGGCGGATTGGCGAAATTTGACGGCTCCAATTGGTCTTTTTTCAAAGCATCCAATTCCGGCCTACCGGATGATGATGTAGAAGCGCTCGCCATAGATAATACCGGTAATAAATGGATAGGTACCGAAGGAGGTTTAGCCGAATATGACGGAAGTAACTGGACCATTTACAATTCAAGCAATAACCAATTACCGGATGATGAAGTGAAAAATATAGTCATTGACGGTCAGGGGAACAAGTGGATTGGTACGGATGGCGGTTTGGCTGAATATGACGGTACCAAGTGGACCTCCTACACCACCTCAAATTCCGGCATACCGGATGATGAAGTAGAAGCTTTGGCCGTTGATAACAAGGGTAATATATGGGTTGGTAACGATGGAGAAGGATTCGCAAAATTCGACCATAGCAATTGGACAAACTACAAGAAAGGGAACTCCGCATTACCGCACAATAACATAAAAGCTTTGGGCGTTGACCAAAACGGCGTTGTTTGGATCGGGACAGTGTTGGGTATCACCAAATTGGATGGCAATCAATGGACCACCTTCAACCAAACCAATTCAGGATTGCCTAAAAATAACATCAATACAATCCACATTGGCAATAATGACAAAAAATGGTTCGGAACCCTGGGAGGCGGGCTGGCCGGGCTATGTTTCTCTACATCCGATACCACCAAGCCGGTGGTTTGTGGAGGTTATACAGCACCCAGTGGAAAAACAACCTGGACAAAAAGTGGGACTTACTGGGATACCCTTCAAAACATGGCCGGATGTGATAGCATTATCAAGGTTAACCTTACCATTAAGGGTCACTCTTTGGATTCCATTAAACCCACTGCTTGTAAACAATACACCGCTCCCAGCGGAAATTATACCTGGACCAATTCGGGAACTTACTTTGACACCCTAACCAATATTAACGGTTGTGACAGCATTGTAAAAGTTCAATTAACCATTAATAAACCCGCTTTGGATTCCATTAAACCCGTAGCCTGTAATCAATATACCCTCCCAAGCGGGAACCGTACTTTGAAAAATTCAGGGATTTACTTTGATACCCTTACTACCGCAAGAGGTTGTGACAGCGTTGTTAAAGTGGACCTGACCATTAACTCAACCACCACTTCAACCTTATCAAAAAATGCCTGTGGTACCTTCTCATCTCCAAGCGGTAATCATACCTGGGCTTCAAGTGGGACCTATAAAGATACGATCTTAAATGCAAAAGGCTGTGACAGCGTTATTACCATAAACTTAAATGTCATTGAGCCGGATTCTTCAATAACCCGGGACGGTGCTATTTTAAAAGCCAATGCCAACGGGGTTTCTTACCAATGGCTGGATTGCAACCAAGGTTACAAACCGCTAACCGGAGAAACGAATAAAACCCTGAAAGCGCCGGCTAAAGGAAGTTATGCAGTAGAGGTTTCTGAAAAAGGTTGTAAGGACACTTCTGCATGTTACCAGGTTAATCAAAATACCATTCGGGGAAAAGTGACTTTTAACGGAAATCCCTTAAACCGGGGTAAGGTTTTGGTATGGAAACTAATAAACAGCCAATACAAAAAGGTGGACAGCCTGGTTATTCAGCCTAACCACAATGGCCAATACCATCTTAGCCAATTAGGAGACGGCCAATACCTCGTTAAAGCTTCACCTGATACCTCTTCAGCATTGGGCAGGAACACCGCACCCACCTACTTAGGGAATACTTTTTCGTGGCAAAATGCGGATACGATCGATACGAGAAAAGGTGGCATGGTTCATTCTGCTAATGTAGCCCTGATCAACGTCCAAAATCGATCCGGAAACGGTTCAATAAATGGACAAATTGTTGAAGCCGGTCCGGGTAAAAGAAAAGGACCCGGTGATCCTCAAGGGGGTATTGAGGTACTTGCCTTAACAGGTAAAAACAAGGTGGAAGATTATACGTTTTCCAACGGCAACGGCAAGTACCATTTTGATAATTTGGCACTGGACACTTATGATATAAAGGTTGAAATGGCAGGATTCAATGCTGATTTAGAAAAAGTGGAATTGACACAAAATAACCAATCCGTTGACAGCTTAAACTTTCGGATCGATAAAAAACAGGATACCGTTTTTGCCTATCGGTTTAGCCCTGGAAATTTTAATAGAAATTTTGCTTTTTACCGGGTTTATCCAAACCCAGCAAAAAGTAGGATCTATATTAAGGTTCAATCAAAAAAATCCGAAAACCTTCGTTTAAGCTTGATTAATGCCATTGGGCAGAAAGTAATGGAAAAACCCATTCAGGCAAATAAGGGTAAAAACCAATACACCCTTAAAGTTGACCAGCTCACCGGCGGCGTTTATCAATTACGCCTGACAAACCCCAAAGGAAGGAAACGATTGGTGAAACCCGTCTCAATCCTGGGCGATTAAACATTGTGGCATAAGGGATGGCTTTGAGTAAAGGATTAAGAAAAGGGCAATCATGGCAAATTCCGGATTTTCACATCTTTTATTTAAATCCTTGCCAACCGGCCATTAGAGAATGGCCTAAACATTACATGATAGCTCAGGGGTGTATCATCCCTAAAAATGGAAACGACTAAAGAAAACTGGAGTTTCCTTAAAAATTATCCTCGGCTAATTGTATAATTAGCACTGGCAGGGATTCTGTAGGCCAACAAGGTGCAATCCCGCTTTTTTCAGAATTTCAGGAAATTTCTTCAAAAAATTAGGTGTGCCACGAGTTTCTTTATTCCATTGGTTACTTCTTGCCCTGATAATCGTGGCACACCTGAGTAAACTGACCAGCCAAAACTACCACCAAAAGAAAATTTCCAGCCATCCTCGAATTTCGACTAAATTTTGGGGAAACTCCAGTAAAGAAAAAGATTGACTATCCATAAATCTTCTGACCGGAACAGGTTAACTTTCTTTTATGGCCTGCAAAGCCGGTGAATTATTGATCACCTTTTCGCAACGTTCATGGGTAACACCCATCTTTTCAAATATTTCATCCGCATATTGGATTTCTTTATCCAATGCCTCCCCATCCGCATGGATCATACTTAAAACAGTAGCCACAAACCAATCTTTTTGTTCATCATTCAGGCCATTGAGTTGCTTAAACAATTCCTCGCGACCCAATCCCAAAAATTCGCGTACTTGCTGATCCAGGTTGTCCTTTAGCTGATAATCAAGGACATCGGCCGTTTCTTCAAAAAATTTACGCTCATCTTCGTGGTATTGCCCGTCAATATTGGCTACCAAGAAAAGCCCGCAAATGACTGCCTTCTTTTGTTCTTCGGAAAAACTTTCCCGGAAAGCTTTCAAGTGTTCTTCGACTTCTTTTTGATCCTGATGTTTCTTTAATGTATCAAATACCATAATCAACGCCTTTTTTTATTTTGATCACTTTTTAAAAAGCCATTTTAAACCAAGCCTTATTAATGCTATAAAAATTCCGAGGATAAAATTATAAAAAAATTTTAGAATAACGAAGGAAATTCCCGATCCCGGATGCACAAAATTTTTCCGCAACCTTTTACTTAATAAAGATTTTTTAAGGAGTTGTATAAACCCTCTGGGAGCTACCTCTATTGGTTATTCAGCGCTACCGAGCTATGGGTATCAAAGCAATAGTTTCAAAAGGAATTTGGTAGTAAACCACCCTCTCATCTTGAATGGATAGTAAGAAAAATATTCATTTCAAAGTTTAAAAGTTATTTTTCCTGAAGATTAAAGGGCTTTTACTCAAAAGCCCAACCATTAAATGTTAAGCATTGTTTAGCAATCACCTCAAAAACCCAAACTTGACAAACGGGGTTGAACCCGATATATAATCACATCACTAATCCGACCCTTTCACTTTACTATTTGCAGGGTTCCTCTGAAGTAATGGTTGCGACCCGCTTTATCAACTACTTTGAGCTTGTAAAGGTAAACGCCAATAGGAACCCGTTTGCTAACCGCTTGGTAACGACCATCCCAACTTACTTCATCACTCATTTCAGAACTAAAAATATTAGCCCCCCAGCGGTTGTAAATCTGTATTTGGTATTGTTTAATTCCATAACCCTTTATAGACCATTGGTCATTAATCCCGTCCCCATTAGGACTGAAAGCATTCGGAATAAAAACCTCATAATCATCCGTAACGTGAATGGTCTTTTCCACGGTATCATTACAACCGTTTTTATCCTTTGCGATAAGCCGAACCTTTCGGTCCCCGGTTCGCTTGAAAATATGATTCGGAGCCCTTTCGGTAATGTAATGGCTTCCTAAGCCAAAATCCCAAAAATAGCGAGAAGCATTTTCTGATTGGTTGGTGAACTGAACAGCGTTATTCAAATAAACCGTGTCTGAGGGATTCATTTCAAATCCGGCATTCGCACTGGGTTTTACCCTCACAAAAAAGCTATCTTTATTGGGTTCGGAGCAAAAATCACGAAGCGTGACCTTAAACTTTTTACTTTCCTTTGGTTTTAATTGAATCTTTCGTTGATTGCCGGGTGAATGGCCCCATTCGTAACGGTATCCCGAAGGCCTTCCGCCTTGGCCCTTAGCTTTTAGATCAAGCCGGTCACCCTTACAAATGACTGAATCACCACTTATGTCAACCTTAAGCGGAGCTTTGACATTGAGTACAACCCGGGCAGTATCACTACAACCTTGTTGATTCCGCACAATCAAAGCATAAGCTTGCCGTTCAGGCAATTTTGCCTCCGGATCCGGGATGGTATCAGCACTCAAATATTTAGCCGGAATCCATTTATACATGACACCGCCCTCTCCCTGCATGGTGTATTTTTGGTTA
>CAZJWK010000006.1:5618-60189 GCA_964549595.1 uncultured Sphingobacteriales bacterium
AAAGGGTGGTATCCGGACCGGCACGGGCTTTGGCCAAAGAATAATGATGGATTCGCGCTGAATCAATAAAGCATCCTAAGGCACTGTCCCGTAATAAATACGTACCACTATCATGAGCCCGGATTTGCGCTTTATCGTTAAAGCTATCCCCTGACATTGGTTTTTGCCACTTATAAGGGCCCTTGGTCGTATCAGGCTTTAAAAGGACTGTGTCATAGGGGCAGATACTCCGTTTATTGGCCAGGTTAACCTTTGGCCTCGTAAAATGGGTCAATTGAAAGGTATCCACCGGACATTCGGTGATGCTGTCCACAAACAACCGGTAAGTACCAGATTCCGAAACCCACTGGTTAAGCTGCTTAATGGTGTCCGCATTGGAAAGGGAATCAACCCCTGGCCTTTGCCAAAGGTACCGGCCACCATTGCCGGAGAAGGCCAATTGAACAGAATCCCCGGGACAGATTAAAGTATCAGGCCTTAGGCCGGCAGGGTTTTCCTCTAAAAAGGTAACCCGTTTACGATCAATAGCCTTGCAACCATTATGAGAAACCGTAACCTTATAAAGCCCGCTTGTATCAACTGTTATGGTAGGAGAAACGGCACCTGTATTCCATTGATATTGAAAAGCGGATGTATCAGGATCCGGTCCAAGGGTTAATTGGGAGTCTTTGCATAGGATAGTGTCCGGGCCCAGGTGGGCTTTGGGAAATAGCTTGTCCGCACAAGCAATTGTTTCCTTTGCCTGTGCCGGGAAATTTTTGACAGGAACATTTTTTACCTTCACCGGGCGACTTATGGGTTTGTAATTGATAAACACCCTCGTGGGTTTCCTGGGGGTATCTATGCCAGGCTGAAAAGCTTGGCCTCCGCATTTTATGTTTCCTTTTTCATTGGTTTTGAGCAAATGCCCCGGCCCGTTAGCCTTTTTGGCCGCTGAAATAATAAATCCGGTGTCTGCCTTAACATTAGGTTTGCCATTACTAACAGAATAATTCCCATAAAAAGAAGGATATTTTTTGCTCCACAAATGCTTCCCATTTCGATCAAATTTATTAAGGGTCAACTTGGCTGAATCTTTATTTAAAGCATTGGTGGTACGAGAAAGCCATAAAATGTCTCCGGAAGGGGTAACCTCACCATTTCCAAGGGCCTTGGGTGCCAAACTTCTAACCCATTTAAAACGGAGGCTTCTAACATCCATGGTAAAGAATTTTAACGATTCACCGAAAGCACCAAAAATAGAACCTTTTTTAGGGTGTTTCCTTAATTGACGTATTTCCCCAATTAAAGTATTCCTGTCTTTTTTAAATCTGGCCGCTTCAACTACCCTTCCCAGGCTGTCAAGCTTGACCAATTGGGATTTTAAACCAAATAAATACCTCCCTTTACTTATTTTTATAAGTTTACTAATGTCATAATAACCGATTCCCTTAGGTATGCGGTAAGCATTTTGCGTCACAATTTGTCCGGTACTATCCAGTAAAATGGTTTTCAGGAATTTTTTCTTGATAGCAATATTACAATGAATCCTTGGCGTAAATTTTCGCCCGACTGCTACTACTATTTTGCCCTTATTCGGCGTTGGAATAAAATTAAAACTACGGAAACAATAACTTCCTTTGAAAAATAGCTTATTGGAAAAAAAGTTTTTACTGCCTAAATGGAGACGGTAGGTTTGTAAATAAGAGGACCTGCCCTTGGTGTCATGAAAAATATTGTTTGCCAGGTTAGAATATAAACTGATATTACCAAGAACATTAAAAAAATGGTCTGCTTCTACTTTGAAGCCCTTTACCCATTTAGGTTGGCGACAGGTGTCGTAAGCCGCTAAAAACCTCAGGCTATCATGATTTCCAATAGACCCGGTGAGCAAAGACCCTCCTTGATTCAATTCGAAATAATTTAGAATTTTTACCGGAAAAAATTCCTCATTTTTTTGAGGCTTATAAGGAGAAATTTGTAATTTGGAAACAAATGTTTCTTGACCGACAGTCCAAAAAGGAATTGCCCATAAAAGGCCTAATAAGAAAATTTGCCTGAAAATAAAGGAAGGGAAACGAAAGCAGCCCCACATTTGCCTAATAATCCATTTAATATTTTTATCGAACCAACTCAATAAACCAAGAATAATTGTTATTCGAAGGACTTCTTTTAATTAACCAAATAATGGCCGGTGCCAAAAGACACCGGCCAACTATGCTTACAAACAACCCACTGTAATTATTCGGCTACTATGATCGTACTCCAACCAATAACCATTTTGATTGCAACAAAAATCTTGATCATCATCAGTTCTTTCACATCCATCAATATCATTTATAGTTTCGTTAGGATATTCTTTATAAAAATCTACACCGTTTGCCACAGCTTTCCTGAATGTGCTTCCTCCTAAACCATGTTGGGCACATTCAAAAAAGGTTTGGCCATCTTTTTCGCAACAAATGCATTTGTTCGGGTTCCATGGGTTATCAGAGCCGGTTCTATCAGCGGTATAACAATCCAAAGAATCCGGATTCCCAGGTACTAAAGAATCAATATCACATTGATCATAGTGAAAAAGGATATTTAAATTCCCGCAATTTTGGTATAAAGATTGGTCAATTTCAATTTTATATCGCCCGCAATGGTTTTCACAATCTGCCGGGTCAGGATCAGGACAAGGTTTTTTCCCATCTTCATGGGTTGCCGCCGTTTCAATTTTACCGTCATCATTCTTTTTACCGGGATTTACATCATCACCCTTTTGACTGCACCCCCCCCGAAAATTAAAAACGCACTCGTAAAAACAATTAAAAAACTAACAACCGAAAAAGACCGTACTAAATAAAAAAATTTAACATCTCGCATAAGGCAATTCAATTTAATTACTGGCAATATTGCCATTACCCCAAATTTATAATTTTTTAAAAAATTTTTACCAAACAATAAGCCAAAAAGTGCAAAACAAATTACCTGTCGCCCATATAATGAAAATAAAGGCTAATGTTAAGGACGGGAAAAAGCAGTGATTTTTTCCATTTTTGGGTTTAAAAAGCCTTCACCCGCATTTGTCATTCACTGATGATCCTTAAAAAATGAGTTATAGATATTCTTCGTTATTTGTCTTTTAAGGTTTGTCAAAGATTTCCGGATTATTTGAATTTACCACCTGCTTAGTCTTATGACAGCCATTTTGAGCGTTGTTAAGAAAAGCCTCCCCGGTAACCTTAAAACCAGGCCACATGATTTTCGGAAATTTGTTCCTTTATTGAAAAAAGGTAAAGCTTAATCATGCCGTCAAAGACCGATCAGGTTTACATGGATCGCTGCCTGCAATTGGCGGCTAAGGGCGCCGGCCATGTAAGCCCCAATCCCATGGTGGGAGCCGTACTGGTAAAGGATGAGAAAGTGATCGGAGAAGGCTTTCATGCCCAATATGGGCACGCGCATGCGGAGATCAACGCAATCAATCAAGTCCCCGATAAAAGAGCCTTAAGTAAAAGTACGCTATATGTCAATCTGGAGCCCTGTTCCCATCAAGGACAAACCCCGCCCTGTTCAGAACGCATTATAAACGAAGGGATACCCCGAGTGGTAATTGGTTGCCGTGATGAAAGTGCTAAAGTACAGGGAAAAGGCATTCAGCAATTGGAGGAGGCCGGAATCGAGGTGCTTACCGGTGTTGAGGAAGAAGCTTCGAAATGGTTAAACCGCCGGTTTTTGACCTTTCACACCTTAGAGCGCCCTTATATCATCCTCAAGTGGGCACAAACTTCAGATGGCTTTATGGCTGATCCCTCCGGAAATTCCAGGTGGATAAGCAACCCTTATTCCCGGATTTACGTACATAAATGGAGAGCAGAAGAAGATGCGATCATGGTCGGATACAATACAGCCAAAATGGATAAACCAAAACTTACGGCAAGGGCATGGGAAGGTCCGAATCCGGTCCGGTTGGTTACGGATCCGGATTTGACCTTAGATCCTGATCATCCTTTGGCTAATAACGAGGCCCCCACTTTTTTCTTTCACCAAACCGATAAAGAAAACCAAGAAGGCAGTAACCATTATATTCCCCTTTCCTCCTTTGATAAGCTTCCCGGAACACTGTACCTCCATAATACCTTATCCCTATTGGTAGAAGGCGGTAGTCAACTTTTAAACCATTTTATTCGGAGGGGGCTTTGGAATGAGGCCAGGATATTTTACAGCCCGGTTTGGTTCAAGAAGGGCCTGAAGGCGCCGGAAATAATGGGTACGCAATTAGCTGGAACGATGATCGGAAGGGATGAATTAAAATGGATTGAAAACAGTTAAGTCATGTAAGATTTCAAATATTAAAAGCTTAAAACGAGCAAATATGGGAAAAAGAATAATAGGGGTTGTTTGCGGTTTAATATTAGTCAGTTACACGGTTCAAGGGCAAGGCCTAAAATTTAAGAATGACTTTTATGACTTTGGCAAACTTGAAAAATCCTCCCCCAATGTATCGCATGATTTTAAATTCAGAAATGTCAGTGATAAGCCGGTAAGCATTAAAAAGGTAAAAACGAGCTGTGGCTGCACTTCTCCTGATTGGCCGAAAAAACCCATTAAACCGGACGAAACGGGCAAAATCAAGGTAGTGTTCAGCCCTTCCTCTCAAAAAGGCTATTTTCAGAAGGAAATAACGGTTTTAACCAAAAGCAATAAAGTCTATCACCTTATGATTGAAGGGATTGTAAGGGATAAGGAAAAGGTCAAAGCAAGGGCAAGAAAAATTTTACCCTTTAACGTGGGGAACCTTCAAATGGATAAAAAAAGACTGGATTTTGGTGACGTCCGGAATGAAACCCGAGATACGGCCTTTTTAACCCTTTACAATGAGAGCGAAAAAAACATCAAGCTCAAAAAAGTAAAGGGTGCTAAGGCTATCCACTTCCCCGCTTTGCCTTTAACCTTCAGACCCGGTGAAAAAAGAACGATAAAAGCCATTTACGAGCCTATCGGAATGAATAGTGCTTACAAAAATTATGGGACCAAGAAAATCAAATTTGCTTTTGTGACCACCGATACCAAAAAGCCTAACAAACGATTTTCTGCGCAGGCAAGGCTTTATCCCAACATCGAAAAGCCGGAGGATGGCGCAAAAAGGCCTCGCCTCCGGTTAGAAAAACGTGTCATAAACCTGGGTCAGGTCTCATCGGGTTTTTACCTTAAATCCGATATAACACTCACTAATATCGGGACCAAACCCCTTAAAATTTATGGGACAGATGCCCAAATGTGCTCATGCACGGAGCCTATTACACGTAAAAAAATACTAAAGCCGGGAGAATCCACAGATATCCGTGTGGATTTTAACGCCAAAAATTTTAATGGCCGGGTAAGAGAAGCCATAAAGGTATATACCAATGACCCCGACAGGCCCAATGCCACTATTCTCATAAAAGCCCATGTCGAAACTTAAATCCTGGCAAGTTTCATTGAAGTAAATAGGACGGGGTATTATAAACCAGGGGAATTGGATTTTCGCCGGGGTTTTGCGTTGGGTCGCAATGGTACCCGTAAATGGAATATTCCGCTAAATAAGGCTCCAGTTCCTTAAAATAGGTGTGGCCACTATTTTGTCGGTCAAAGGTTATATCGTGAAAAACAGTAGTTTGGGGGTAAGCATTTTCGGATAAGTAATCAAAAACAGTATCTCCGTCTGCCAAATCTCCTGAATAGGCAATCATTTCCCGGTCTTCCATAAAAATATAGCTGTAGGTCTGCATCCCCGCAACGTGCTTGCCGAAAGTATTGATAAAGTCTAATTCCGGTCTGTTATCCATAGGGATAAACACAATATACTTTTCCGGTTTTTGAAGGGAAAAGCTTAAGTAGCTGTACAAAGCATCTTTGAAATGTTTTTCAGGGTAAAGGATTTTCAATTGTTTTCCCTTGACAAATAGGTGATGGTGCAGAATAAATGTTGATAAACTTCCTATATGATCCGCATGGAAATGAGAAATGATGATGTAATCAATGGGTTCAACGGAAGATTTAACCCTGAGTTGGTTGTAGACATCATGTCCACAGTCAAGCAGGAATTTTTCACCATTACAGGTAACAATGGCTGACGAATTGCCGTATTGATAATCAAAGGCTCCCCCGGTACCAACAAATTTAATGTCCATCTCGCTTTTAAAGCTTTTATTCCGAATTAATGATCAACAATTATAAAAAATCCTGAGCATTTTGGAAATGATCTCAGATTAAGCCTTGCTTATGATCAGCCAAACACTACTCAACCAATAAATATACCAACGAACCCTATTGGTGAAGGAAAATTTTAAACCCGGCCCTAATGAAGCACCTGTGCCATAATTTATAAACAAGCGTTAACGAATTTTACTCGTTGGTGCTTATCCTCAAATTTTTAAACGCTTCACTAAACTTATGCGGGCTTTTCAAAACCTTCTCCAAAATTTTAAAAATTGGGTTAATCCTTTTAATTTTGTCACAAGGCGCAAAATATGATGATCATGAAAAATCTAATCGCATTGATCCCCTTTCTCGTGGTATGGCCTTTAGTAAACCTTTCAGGTCAGGAAACCATAAAGGAACCTCATAAAAAACTTTACGGTCATGAAAAAGATGTTTCCAGCCTGGCCGTAAGCCCTGATGGAAAATTTTTAGCCACGGGCTCCTGGAAAAATAACGTGATCCTTTGGAGCCTCGACAGCATGAAGAAAGTCTGGAAATTTAACGCTCACAAATCAACGGTTGAAAAAATTGACTTTGGCCCGGATTCCCGCTATTTTGCCACTTGCTCCAACGATGCGGAGGCATTTATATGGGATGCCAAAAAGCAAAAGAAAAGCCTTCTTTTACCGGCTCACCGTTCCAATATTAATGACATTAAGTTCAATGCAAATTATGAAGGCAATGAAGGACGTTTCGTGGCCACAGCCACAAAGAAAGGGGTCGTAAGGATTTATGACCGGGAAAAAGAAGGTAAAATCATCAGGAAAATAAAAATTAAAAAAGCCAGCGCAGATGCCATTGCTTTTGGTCCTAATGGCCGGTTTATTAACGTGGCTTGCGGGGATAATAAAATTCGGATTTACAACTTTCTGCAAGGCAAATTGGCCAGAAAATTTAACGCGCATGAGGGCAAAATCAATGCGATGAAGCTTTCATCCGGAGGAATGAACCTTCTGACCGCTTCGGATGACCAAACAGCCAAAGTTTGGAACTATGCCAAAGGAAGGTTGAAAAAAACACTTAAAGGACATTCATGGCGCGTACTCGCTGCCGGATTTAGTGCAGATGGGAACTATATCGTGACCGGCTCCAACGATAACAGTGCCCGCCTCTGGAAAACTTCGAACGGAAAGGCATTAAAAGTTTTCAAACCCAAGGGTAGGGATTATATTAGAGGCGTTGCCTTAACCCCGGATAATCATTACCTAATAACCGCATCCTTAGTAAGGAAAGAAAAGGATGCCGGGGTTTTAATCTGGAAAACAGGATTAGACAAAACTTCTAAAAAGTAATCCGCACTATACTAACCCAATACCCTTCAAATTAACTGGATGGGGCGTTGAGCAATGGTTTTAAACGAATCAACCAATAAATGTTGAGGTTAACCCCGGTTTGCTTAAGTAGTAGCGGGATTGTGAAAGGGTTGTTTACTATCCAATTAAGGCTTTTTCTTTGCAAGATTCGGAAGCCAAACCATTAAATGGTTTATTCAGGGATTTTTAGTACACTTTTAAAAAACGATTAAAGATTTTCCCAAGCAAAAACCCATAGTCAATAATAACTGTTAAGAGAGAAAAAATCGGACATGGCTAATACAAGAATTTGGATTTATCAATCGGATAGAAAACTCACCAACGAGGAGGTGAATAGCATCCGGGAACGGGTTGATGAATTCCTGGGGCAATGGCATGCCCACGGAAAACCACTGGAAGCGCATTTTGAAATTTTACATCATTTGTTGTTAGTGCTTCAGGTTAATGAAGCTCAGGCAGAGGCATCTGGTTGTTCGATTGACAAATCGGTAGCCCTTTTCCGGGAAATTGAGCAGTCATACGGCATTAACCTGTTTGATCGCCAACGTTTTGCTTACGAAAAAGACGGAGAAGTAATAAACGCTCATCTTAGTGACCTTGATGACCTGGTTAAGAATGGAGAAATAGGCCCTGAAACCATTGTGCTTAACAATTTGGTTCAAAATGAAGATGAATACAAGCATAATTTCCGAATACCCTTTGATCAAAGCTGGCACAAGCAACTCTTAAGCCAGGCTTCGGTGCCTTCTTAATTTCTTTTCAAAACCTTCTCTTTACCGAGTTGCTTACCATTTTTATTGTCTTTGATAACGGCTATGTAAACGCCCTTACCCAAGCTGGAGATATTCAGCTTTCGTAACTGTGATTTGCCGGGGATGACACTCTGTTTAACCAACTGGCCTTTATTGTTGTAAAGCTCAAGGGTTAATTGTTCCGCATTATAACCTTCCATGGATATTTCCAGGAACAATTGGCTTTTAACCGGGTTGGGATAAAACCTAAATTCAGGTTTAGAGCCTTGTTTAACCTGGATTCCGAGTCCCGGTGAGCTAATGGTATCATAGCTGAATTGGGACCCCAGGTAAACTAACCCGCCTCTGGCATTTCCCATCAAGATATCCGGGAAAGAATCATTGTCAAGGTTGCTAACGGCCGGATACAAGTTATTGCCCAAAAACCTGGCTTTTTCGCTATCGCTTGTGTCAACTTTCACGACTTGATTATCAGCCCTGAAACTATCGCCCAGGTTTTTTTGAAAATTCCAATAAAATTTAAGATGACCCTTTCGTTTGGTACCAAGGATAAGATCGAGGGAGTCGTTTTGGTCCAAATCAGCTAATCGAGGGGCCAGGAAAGTTTTCCTTTTTTTATGGATTTTCCCGAATTTTTTAGTGACTTTCTTGAATTCAGGCAGCCCATTTTTCATTCCCTGGTGCTTAAAGTAACATAGTTTACGGAATTCAGTCCCTACTAAAATGTCATTAAGCCCATCTCCATCCACATCCCCAATGGTCGGGGCGCTGCTTCTACCGACATCGATACTGTCCAAAAAGGTTGTTCGCTTTTTAAAAGAAGCTTTTTCTCCCGAAGATGCTGTGTTTTCAAAATAAATTAACCGGCCTTCCGCATTACCCAATAACAAATCCTTATCATTATCCCCATCAAGGTCTCCAATAGCGGGTTTCAAACCAATAAGGCTATCTTTTTTCAGAGTCAGGTAATTCGTGGAAACAGGTTTAAAAACGGGCTTTTCCGCACTTCCCTGGTTTTCATAGAGCATTAAATAATTATAACTATTGGTTGTTTTTTCATAATCCCCGCTGGTAGCGACTAAGAGGTCTTGGGTCCCGTCACCATCATAATCAAAAAAGGCCGGCGCTGAACGATCTCCCAGATCCACCATGGTTTCCTGCAGAAAATCTTTCTTTTGAAACTTGAATTCCGGGAGCTCACGAGTACCTGTATTTTTGTAATACCAAGTCTGATTTTTGCTTTTTCCGGCAACTTCTGCCTGGGGCGTTATAACCAGGTCATACAAACTATCCCCATTTACATCCACTTTGAAAGGGGCCAGGAAATCACGCATTTCTGCCGGCTTGGTATTAGAAGGAAAACCATTGAATGCCTTCGTGAAGGAATCGATGGGGTGGTTGTTTTGCTTGCGCCCATTGATTAAATACACAAGATTACTAAAACCGACATCCCCATAAACCAAATCCATATCTTTGTCACCATCCAGCTCAAGCGGAAGAATATTGGATCCGGAGTGCCTTTTACCAACCCGGGGATAACCGTTGCAATCGATTTTGATAGAAGGAAGGTTTGACGAACCACCGGATTCTTGAAAACAGCCCCAACAACGGTCTTCCAATATGTAATAGAAACTATCCGGTTTGGGGTTGGCTATTTCATCTGCATAATTCCTGTAATAGGACAAATACCCCCCTCCGATGTTATACGCCATGATATCAAGGTCCCCGTCAAAATCAACATCTGCAATACCGGGGATATCGGTCCTTCCCACAAATATCCTGCTTTCTAAAGTATCTTTTCCATCCGGGGGCTCTGGGGTTTTTGTCATAATTTCTTTCTTGATTCGCCTGAATTTCAGCGTAGAATCGGATATATTTCTGTAAAAACTCAAGGAGGATGAAGACTTTACATAAAATAAATCTTTTTTCCCATCACCATTATAATCCCTTGTGAGAAGGGCCATGAATTTATTTCCCTGGGGAAAAGCTTCTTCATAGCGGGGAGCGTAAGTAAACTTTTGACTATTGTTTGACCCGTCTTTTGATTTAATGAATGGAAGCAACCTGTGGTCTACCCCGTCATATATGACCAAATCCTTTTTCCCGTCCAGATTAAGGTCAATATTATTAAATTGTGGGTTCTTAAAACCGCCAGCAAAGGCGTTAGGCAGGGTATCATTGAATTGGGTTAAAAACCGGGGATGATTTCCGACAAAAAAATTAAGGCTATCTTGTTGACCAAATCCCCAATAAGTACACAAAAGAAGGAAAAAAGACAGGAAAGTTTTGCGCATAAATATTCGCTTTTATTGTACCTTTAAAACAATTCTAAGAAGAAATCTATTCCTTTAATGGAACGAAACTTTAAGTTTGAAAAACGAAAAATAATAGTGTCTTGGAAATCACTACGCTCTACCAAATTTTCCAAAAAAGTACCGGTTTAACCATTGATTCCAGGAAAGTGACTACCAACAATATTTTCTTAGGATTAAAAGGTAAACGGGTTGATGGAAATAATTTTGCTAATGAAGCGCTTGAGAAAGGCGCGATGGCAGCCATAGTGGACGATCCTGAAGTGATTCCAAAGGATTCAGGGAAAAGCAAGTTTATCCCGGTAAAGGATAGCCTTTCCACATTACAGGACCTTGCCACTTATCACCGCACTCAGCTTTCGATTCCGGTTTTAGGCATAACCGGTTCCAATGGCAAAACCACGACAAAGGCACTGCTCAAAACCGTCTTAAGCCAAAGTTACCGCACATTTGCCACTGAGGGGAACCTTAATAACCACATTGGTTTGCCATTGAGCGTTTTGTCACTTACCCAGAATTATCAGATGGCTGTTTTGGAATTCGGAGCCAATCATAAAGGGGAGCATGAAAGGTTATGCCGGATTGCCCAACCCACCCACGGCTTAGTCACCAACATCGGAAAAGATCATTTGGAGGGTTATGGGGGAATGGAAGGCGTAATTAAAGCCCATCAGGAATTTACCAACTATTTGAAGCAGATCAGCGGCATTTTATTCACCTACACCGATGACCCGCATGTCCGGGAATTGGCTAAAGATTTGTTGAAAGTCAGTTACGGTCAGGCAAATGGACCAAATAACCCTGATTGTGCCGGAGTAATAAAAAATCATTTTCCTGCTTTATCAATTCACGTCAGCCAGTCACTGGGAAGCAACGAGCCATTTGATTTAGAAACCCGATTGTATGGTAGTTATAATTTCCCGAATGTAATGGCTGCCGTTTGCATCGCACAGTATTTCAAACTCCCTGTTCATACCATACAATCAGCGATCAGTGTTTATGAGCCCGTTAAAAACCGCTCCCAAATAATCCGGGAGGGTCAAAAGCAAATCATTTTAGATGCTTATAATGCCAACCCTTCCAGTATGGAAAGTGCCATTAATGATTTTGCGGCCATAGATTCCCCCTGTAAAATGGCCATTTTGGGGGACATGTCCGAATTAGGAGATTACAGTGAAAAGGAACACAAAAGTATCATAGAGAAAATGGAAAACCTGGGTATTAAAACGGCTTTTGTGGGCCCAAATTTTTACCAATTCAAAGACGAATCAGAAAACTTATTTTTCAATGACATTCAAGCCGCTAAGGCTTGGTACCAAACTACAGATTTGGCCGGTTGCTGGATTTTGGTCAAGGGATCCAGAAGCTTGGAAATGGAAAAAGTTTTGGATTGAGGCCTTACGCATTTATCCCTCTGTTTTTCCTTTTTGCCAGGTTTTCACCTTGATGTCCGATGTTAAAGTACGATGAACAGGGCATTTATTCGCTATTTCAATAAGGCGTTTTTGCTGGGTTTCATCCAGGTCACCCAAAACCTCTATTTCCCGCTCCAGGACGTCAATCTTGGCATGGCTTTCCTCTGCATTTTCACAATCCTTTTCGTAGGCCTTTTTATGTTGTACATGAACCCGTGCTTCATCCAGTGGCCATTTTTTATGACGGGCATACATCTGGAGCGTCAATGAAGTGCAACTTCCCAGGGCGGCCGCTAAATAATCATAAGGATTGGGGCCCAAATTGTTCCCACCGGCCGATTCCGGTTCATCTACAAGAAAATGATGCTTCCCGGATTTGACCTCCGTGGTTAGTGAATCCTGACCGGTCTTTGCCACCACTTGTTTTTCCGTTTCAAGTTGGGACTCTCCATTCTCTTTCCTTTCTTCCGGAATATACCGGGCTGACCAAGCACTAATCATTTGACCCACATATTGGGCATCCCGGCTTTTCATCAGCAAATGATCGGCTTCATCAAGGGCTACGAAACTTTTTGGATGCTGAGCTGCCTGGAAAATTTCCCCGGCATTGTCAATGCCTACTACTTGATCGATAGGTGAATGCATTATTAGCAAGGGCCGGCGAAGGTTATGGATGTGGTCATCCAAATTTGTTTTTTCAAGATTCTTGATGAACTGATTTCTGATCTGGAAGTCCCGTCCGCCAATGTTAACGATGGCTTCGCCTTCTTCTTTGATCTCCGGAATTTTGTGTTGAAAATGCTTAGTGACATGGTCGGGTTTAGAAGGAGCACCTACCGTGGCAATCGCTTTAACGGATAAAATCTGCGAAGCTGCTAATAATACAGCTGCTCCTCCAAGCGAATGCCCTACCAGGATTGAAGGCCCTTCAAAATGATTTTCCAGGAATTGAGCAGCTTCCAATAAATCATCCACATTGGAAGAGAAATTGGTATCAGCAAAATCCCCTTCACTTTCACCCAAACCGGTAAAATCAAACCTTAGCACGCCAAACCCTTCATTGGTTAACGCTTTGCTTATGTATTTAACCCCTTTTAAATTTTTGTTGCAAGTAAAACAATGCGCAAAAAGGACATAAGCTTTTGGCTCGTCATCGACCGGTTTATCCAAATAAGCCGCCAATGTTTCCCCTTTTTTATTCTTAAAATTGACTTTTTGGTAATCCATAAGTTTTCTTTTTTTATTCATTGGTTTCAAATTCAACCTCTAAGAAACGGAATCTATCTTCCTTATCAAAAGCCGGAATGACAACCTTATTATGGGTTACCTGCCTGGCTTTCCGAGGGACTGTATTAACGGAATTAACCTTCCCTTTTATAAGAATATCACCCTTTAGGGCTCCATCAGGTTTAAGCTGGTAGTATAATAAGTTTACATCATTATCCAGGAATTTATTGTACAGCAAAATAAGCCTTTTCTTTTGAACAATGGCCTTGAAGGAGGAGAAAAAACCCTCATCATTTACCGTCCTTTGTTTTTTAAAGTGAACTTTCTGCCAATTTATTCGGCCTTTAGGCCCGATGGCTAAAATGGCAATTTCCTCAAAGTAATAGTAATGCCTAACGGTTGGTGCATTCGAGCCAAAATAACCATAATCGTCATAAAAATTTTCTTCTTCCCGGAAATGCTCGGTTAAAAGAATGGTTCCCCCATCACTTCGGGGTATCAGATCACGGATCTTAAAATCTTCTAAATACGTTTTAGAAGTATTCTTGCCAAAAACCTGCTGGATAAAACTTTTGGGGAAAGCAACCCGGTTCAGAAACAATGTATCTTTGCCAACAGGAGCGCGAAACTGCGTTATGCCCTGATATTGTGCTTTTGATTTTAACCGGTAAAAGCCGTTTCCTAAAAACTGCTTATTCATCCTGTCCAACCTTAACAAAGCCTGTGTAGTAATAAGGCTATCTTGGCCTAAATTTTTTAAAAACAGCTCCTTTCCGGGACCACCTATTGCTAAGTAGCAATTGTTGTTTTCGGTATTATTAATTAAGACCGCACGCTCCTCATTTAAAGATTGTAAACTGACCAATTCAGGATTTTCCACTTCATTTATTCGATAGGTTTGGTTTGAGTCCTTTTGAAGGGTTTCACGGATGGTAACTCCTTTTAATACATAATCACCTTTATCTTTGAATGCGGTAAGAATATGAAGCAAATTGTCCTTCTGCTTGTCATAAACAGCGGAAAAATCTTTTTGCTTAACCTTTAACAAAGTTTTTCCCCACTTAGCCGTATCCAGGGATGAAGAAAAGCCATGCAATTTTAAGACTTTTTGGTCGGCTTTATCTTCCGAGTAGATAACCACCAATTTTTGCTCTAACCTGAATGCTTTTTGAAATGCTTGATCCTTATCAAAGGCCAACTTTGTTTTGTGCTTAAGCTTTAATTGGTCATCGAAAGTGGTTAAAACCACTTTACGATTTCCCTTCTTCCTGGAAAAAATTCCCAAAAATGAAGTATCGCCAGCATTAACAAACTCGGGGTTAAAATTGTTATCGATCCCCTTTACCGGTTCAGACCAGGTTAGGGTTTGTGAGTACCCCCCAAATGCCAAAACCATAAGCAAACAAAGGCCAATAATATGCTTACCTTTCCGAATAAAGCATTGTTTTATGAAAACCCCGGGCAATACCACTAAATGCTTCTTTAGAAGTAGAAAAATGTCTGAGACCCTTGATCTCCCTTTATTCCCAGCTTAGTGCTTAACCCTTTTTAGTGAGCCTGAAGCACTAAATTTATCCTTTCTTTTCCCTGCAGGCTTTAAAACCAAATTAAAGCATGTGCTTAAAGTACCATTTAAAATCTATTCCGATTCATGTTCCAAAGCACGACTAATGCAAAGATAGCTCACAATTTTGCTTTTTGAAAGCCCTGCCAACTTTTTATTTGTTTGGTTTCCGTATTTAACATTAAAACCATCAAAAAACCAGTAACAGGCTGTTACTTCGGTTTCTAAATCCTTTTCCATTTTCCTTCAGGGGGTTATTGAGGTTATTTGTTCAAACAAAATAGGCTCTTAAGTAATGCCAAATAGGATTATCGGTTTCCTGAGAGAGGTTTTCGACCAGGTACCTAACGGTATGTTCCTTTGGTGCTAAAGGGAGCGTAAAATAAATCCGGCTAAAAAACGGCTCTCAAAATTCTGCATAGCGCCCGCTTCATTGTTCAGCTTTTCAAATACGATTATTAGGCTTTTGATGGGCGTCTGCCGGGATTTCCCAACAATAGTTACAACATTTTCCTGATGTTACTAAAAAAATGTTTTTTTAGGTGCTCAAAATACTGATTTTCAAATTTTTAAATATTTTAATGGGTTATTTTTGGCAAAATAACGGTGTTACTTTAAGGGTTTTTTTGATTCGGCTAACCCCTTTTTGAGGATGTAGGTTTGTAAGTAGAATTTGGAAAGATCAACGCTTAAGTTCGGAAATTATGCAAATCATTGAAGGCTTTTTAAAAGATGAAAATTTAAAATGTGGAGCAAAGAACAGCCCCGGATTTATCCGGGGCTGTTCTAAAAGCCTTCATACCTGTTTGCAAAACCGGCTTAAGCAGCGTCATGTTCCCTCAACACGCTTAGGAATAAGTAGTGGGAAGCTGCTTAAAAATGCCGGGGTATTTACCAAAATGCCCCGCGCATTTAAAATTTTCAAAATTAAATACGCTCCTTAAACTCCTTAATACCCTAATTGTCAGTTTCGTAGTTTTATCTCCCTAAAATACCCGGGTTCTCAGCCCGGGTTTTTTTTGGCCCTATTATTCGCCTAATTCACTCCTGGCAATAATCAAATTTTGTATTTCTGAAGTCCCTTCATAGATCTGGGTAATCTTGGCATCCCGCATTAGCCGTTCCACGTGATATTCCCTGACATAACCATATCCCCCATGTACCTGAACCGCCTCGGTAGTAATGTCCATTGCGGCTTCTGAAGCATAAAGTTTTGCCATGGCACTGGCTGTTCCATAGCTTTCTCCTTGATCTTTCAACCAAGCGGCTTTTAAGCAAAGTAAGCGAGCTGCCTCAATCCGGGTAGCCATATCCGCAAGCTTGAAGGAAATGCTTTGATGCTTGTAAATTTCCTTGTTAAATGCCTTTCTTTCCTGGGAATATTTTAAAGACAACTCATAAGCGCCGGAAGCAATACCCAAGGCCTGACCTGCTATTCCAATCCGGCCACCCTCGAGTGTTTTCATCGCAAACTTAAAACCGAACCCTTCTTTATTGATCAAATTTTCTTTCGGGATTTTTACATCATCAAACATGATGGAGTGGGTATCGGAACTCCTGATTCCCATTTTATCTTCTTCCTTGCCAACCGTCACCCCTTCCTGATTACTTTCCACAATGAAGGCATTAATCCCTTTGGCCCCTTTTTCCGGATCTGTCTGAGCCATTACCAGAAATACATTCGCATGACCGCCATTGGTAATCCAGTTCTTGGTACCATTTAGCAAGTAGTGGTCGTCTTTGTCCTCAGCTGATGTTTTTTGTTGAGTCGCATCGGAGCCCGCTTCAGGCTCAGAAAGGCAAAAAGCGCCTGTAATTTCTCCTTTGGCAAGAGGCGTAAGGTATTTTTGTTTCTGCTCTTCAGTGCCGTAAGTTTCAAGGCCCCAGCAAACAAGGGAATTATTGACAGAAACAATCACAGAGGTTGAGGGATCCACTTTTGAGAACTCTTCCATCGCCAAAACATAGGAAATGGTGTCCATTCCTGCTCCACCGTAGTCCGGGGAAACCATCATGCCCATAAACCCATGTTCAGCAAGCTTCTTGACGTGATGGTCAGGATAAATCCCATTTTTATCCCGTTCAATAATGTCGGAAATTAAATCTTTTTGGGCTATATCCCGGGCTGCCTGCCGGATCATTTCCTGTTCTTCGCTTAAAGCAAATTCCATGTTACCTTTATTTTAAAGCTACGAAATTATTATTTATTCAATCGAAAACATTGCTCCTTCAAAAATTCCCTTATAAAAACGATTTTTAGCAAATTATTTGACCTTTGTCATGGAATAGGACAACTTCCTTTTGCATTTGTTTAAAAACTTTAGGAAAATGGTTGATAAAAACCTGCCCAAAAACGCCAATGCCTCTTTCAATAAAACCCTTGCTTTCTCATTAATGAGCTTTGCAGGATATGGCCTTCTCATTACCGTAATATTAAATCTCGCCTTTTTTGTCATTTTACCCTATTTAGGACTTTCCCTCGAAGGCTTCTTATCCTCCGAGGATGCTGATAACCTACCTGGTCTAAGCCAATTGGCAATCCAGCTCAAATGGGCATTTACCGCGCTAAGCATTTTTTTATTCATGCTTCTCTTGAGTAGCTTTTTTTTGGTGAGGGGAAGAAAATGGGGGCTTTTACTTACCATTCTGTTAGTGATATTAGCCACCTTGTTTGTCATCATTGGCATTATCCTTTTTATTCAGTATTGGCGTGCGATATCAGGTTTCCCTTTGCCTGAATGGTTTAACGTTGCCATTTTAGCGATTATGATTGGCCTGGCTTTAGTGCTTATGGTCGTCATTATTAAACTCCTGAAGTCGCTTAAAAAGATTAACTCCTCACCTTCCAAGCAATAAATTCCCAATAGGGAAAAATAATCAGACTTTAACGGCTTGGTGGGAATTTAAAGAAAACCGGATACTAATTTTTCTACAGTCCCTGATTGATGGGATGAAAGCATGCCACAAATTTGTAAGCCCTTTAAATTAAAAATATATTTGCAACGTTTAAAATCCAGAAAAACCAAAGAAAAACTATGGAAAGCTTAACCTACATTATCTACGTTATTCCGATTTTTGG
Organism: uncultured Sphingobacteriales bacterium; assembly: GCA_964549595.1. GTDB lineage: Bacteria > Bacteroidota > Bacteroidia > CAILMK01 > CAYYUA01 > CAZQQN01. Next base: position 23,488 of record CAZJWK010000006.1, read on the forward strand.
AATTATTGCGCTGTTGTTCACTTACATTCGTTCTTCTTGGGTTTCCAAACAGGAGACTGGAAACGAAAAGATGAGCCGCATTTCGGAACATATCTCCCGGGGTGCTATGGCTTTCCTGAAAGCCGAATACCGTATTCTTTCCATTTTCGTAATCATTGTCGCTGTTTTATTAGCTTTTTCCGCTCCGGAAGAAAGCTCTTCTCCGCTGATTGCGATTCCATTTATCGCCGGTGCACTTTGTTCTGGTTTAGCCGGGTTTATGGGAATGAAGGCTGCCACAAAAGCCAATGTTAGAACCACTCACGCAGCCAGATCCGGCTTACCTAAGGCTTTGAATATATCTTTCGCCGGTGGTTCAGTAATGGGTCTTGGTGTTGTAGGGCTTGGTATATTAGGGTTAGGGCTACTTTTTTTAATTTTTAGCGAAACCACAGATTGGGACATCGAAAAAATTGTAACCGTAATTACTGGCTTTTCCTTTGGTGCTTCCTCCATTGCCTTGTTTGCCCGTGTGGGAGGTGGTATATACACCAAAGCCGCTGATGTCGGTGCCGATTTGGTTGGTAAAGTTGAAGCCGGTATACCAGAGGATCATCCATTGAATCCCGCAACCATTGCTGACAATGTAGGCGATAATGTGGGTGATGTAGCCGGAATGGGAGCTGACCTTTTTGAATCCTATGTGGGGTCCATCATTAGTGCTATGGTACTTGGCTATGCCTTTATTGGTATTGAGGGGGTTTATTTACCCCTTGTATTGGCGGCCATTGGCATCATTTGCTCAATAATCGGTAGCTTCTTCGTTAAGGTTAAAGAAGGCGGAAATCCTCAAAAGGCACTGAACATCGGGGAATTTGGCTCTTCCGCTTTGATGGTGGTTGTGGCCTTCTTTGCCATGTGGTGGCTTTTACCGGATCCCTCAACCTGGGAAGGTGGCGGTGAAGGTTATGCCTTTTGGCATGTGTTTATCTGTATGCTAGTAGGTCTTGCGGCAGGACTTGGAATCGGGATGATCACAGAACATTACACAGGGGTAGGCACCAAACCCACTACCCGGATTGCTCATCAGTCCGTTACCGGTGATGCTACCAATATCATAGCTGGTGTGGGCGTGGGCATGATTTCCACAGCCATCCCGATTCTTATCATTGCCGTTTCTATCCTGGTATCCTATTATTTTGCCGGCCTTTACGGAATTGCCATTGCCGCAGTAGGTATGCTTTCCAACACGGGTATTCAATTAGCCGTGGATGCTTATGGACCTGTTGCCGATAATGCAGGTGGAATTGCGGAAATGTCCGAGTTACCGGGCGAAGTAAGGGATCGGACGGATAAACTGGATGCGGTTGGTAATACCACCGCCGCGATAGGAAAGGGATTTGCTATTGGCTCTGCAGCGCTGACGGCCTTGGCATTGTTTAGTGCATACAAACAAACGGCCGGTATAGATCAAATTGATATAACCACGCCTACAGTAATGGCAGGGCTCTTTCTGGGAGGTATGTTACCCTTCCTGTTTTCCGCCCTTTCAATGCAGGCTGTGGGAAGGGCTTCAATGGATATGATTAAGGAGGTGCGAAACCAATTTAAATCCATCCCGAAACTTAAGGATGCCCTGGAGGTCATGAAACGCAATGAAGGGAAAGAAACCCATGAAATGAGTGAAGCGGATCAGAAAGTTATGGAAGATGCTGATGGCTCCGCTGAGTACGAAAAATGTGTTGAAATCTCAACCAAGGCTTCCTTGCGGGAAATGATCGCTCCGGGATTGGTGGCTGTGTTAATTCCGATTTTAGTGGGTTTCATAGGCAGCCCTCAGATGTTAGGTGGTTTATTATCCGGCGTAATGGTTGCCGGAGTGCTGATGGCGATTTATCAGTCCAACGCCGGTGGTGCCTGGGATAATGCCAAAAAGATGATTGAAGAAGGTATTACGGTCGATGGCGTAGAATACGGCAAAGGTTCAGATGCTCACAAGGCAGCCGTTACCGGAGATACGGTTGGGGATCCATTTAAAGATACAGCCGGACCTTCCTTAAACATCCTTATAAAGCTGATGTCCGTTGTTGCACTGGTCATTGCACCTTACCTGTTAGCGCAACAGGATACAGGCAACGCTTCAAATGACAATACCAATGAACAGCACCAAATAGAAGCTCAGGAAGCTTCCTTAAAAGGAGAGCAAGGTGACAAAAACCATTGCTGCCCCTTTAAAGAAGGCATGGATAAGGATGAATGTCTGGAAAAACTGGAAAATTGCGATAAAAAACCTTCCGAACCCTGCTGGAAGAAAAACCAAGAAGAAAATTCTGAAGACCGGGAAGTCAAAAATGCACAAGTTTCCTTGTAATGCTTGGCTTTTAGGTCATTGAGCATTTAAAACCTGATAAATTGCCCGGCTTAATTGCCGGGCAATTTTTTATAACCCAAAATTTGAACGAGTTTTTTTTAGGAAGGGTTCTTAAAATTAACACAAACGACAAAACCAATAGAATTATGACTAAAACACCCGATTACGGAGAAATTCACAAAGAACACCGTCAATGGCTTACTGACCTCAATTTTTACCATGACGAACTCAAATATTACCAGAACCAATTAGCCCAAGTCGCTGCCAGAAGTGAAATAGATGAACAATATCACCAAAAGATCATAGATTTTAAAAGCCGTTTCTTCCAAACCCTGGAAAAAATTGACCGCTTACGTTACACGATATACAAACACGAAAAAGAATTGGCGGACCACGAAAAACTTGCGGAAAGGACCCAGATTCATGTCAACGAAGATCATCACTCTAAAAAGGCTGATTTTAAAAACTTCGTTAAGGATTATGAGGAGTTAAAACAAGACTTTAATAACTTCCTGGAAAAAATTCTGGGTTAAAGATTCATTTACTATTATCTGGATATAGAAATAGCCTAATACTAAAAAAGAAACTGATTTTTAGTTTAAATTCCTCTTCTGGAAAGCATCCCCTTTAATGGCCTCAATGGCTTTCAGATAGCTTTCGTTGGTCTTGTTAATCACCTGGAAATAAATATCGTTTTCCCAGAATTGACGGCCTATTAATCCTTTTATCCGCGCCACAATTTCCCCTTTAATGGGTTGCACTTTTTCGCGATTATAGTTTAAATCATTTTCTTCCATGAATTGAATAAAGCGATTAAAAACTACGCCCTCCCCACGGAAATCATTGATAAAAGCCTTTCTTGTGGGATAGTTTTCTTTAATTTCACCACGGTACTCATCAACAAAATCAAGGGCAAACCGATTAATTAACCCTTTTCTACGAATTTTAGTGAAATAATCCGACTGGCTTAAAGTAGTGTCAATGGGAACAAAAAAATCCGGCATTATGCCACCACCACCATAAACAGTGCGGCCGTTTGATGTTTCATATTTCAATGAATCGGCAAAATCAATCGAATCCTTGTGGGTTAATTCCCCATGTTGATACCGGTTATAAAGATCTTTGCGGTAATCATTGCCCTTTTCTTTATAGGGTTTCTGGATGCTTCTCCCGGTTGGTGTGTAATAACGAGCCACTGTTAAACGAATAGCGGAACCATCCTCTAAAAGCTTAGGCTCCTGAACCAATCCTTTACCAAAGGAGCGTCTACCTATGATTAACCCTCGATCTTGATCCTGAACGGCCCCTGAAACGATTTCGCTGGCTGAGGCGGAACCTTCGTTGATGAGAATGACCAACTTGCCCTCCTCAAACCTTCCACGATTAGTGGCTTTATGAACCTGTTTAGGGCGGGCTCTACCCTTGGTGTACACGATCATGTCGTCAGACGGTAAAAATTCATCGGCCAGTCGAATAGCTGCTTTCAGATAACCGCCGGGATTTCCGCGCAAATCCAATATGAGGTTATTAAGGCCTTGGGCTTTCAAATTGTTAATGGCATTGCCAAATTCCTTCATCGTATTACCAGAAAAACGATTGATCTTGATATAACCAATATCATCCTCCACCAGATAAGAAGCCCTGACACTATGGATGGGAATCTTATCCCGTTTTATGGTGAAATGCAAAGGCTCCTCCAACCCATCTCTTTTGATCGTCACATCAACCTTAGTACCTTTCTCACCCCTTAGCATATCCACTACTTTCTGATTGGTAATACCGGTTCCAGCCACATTTTCTCCTTCCACCTTAATTATTTTGTCCCCGGATTGAATGCCTAATTTTTCTGAAGGGCCTCCTACAATCGGAGATACCACTACAATGGTATCCCTTAGAATATTGAATTCAATCCCAATCCCTTCAAAATTTCCTTTAAGTTCACTTTTCATTCTTTTCCGGCGTTCAGCAGGGATATAGGTGGAATGAGGGTCAAGTTTTTTCAACATGCCATTAATGGCAGATTCGACAAGATTCTGATCGTTTACCGAATCCACATAAGAAGCCTTTATGTAAGAAATGACCTTATCCAGTTTTTTATCGGAGGGGATTGATTGCTTCTGCCGGCCAAAAGTATCACTACCAATCATCTTAGTCCCCACCACCATACCGAAAGCTACTACAATGGCAAAAAAAAGTGGGTAAATAAAATTATAAGACCTTCTCATAAAATGCTATTTTTGTACAGCCTTTTTAAAAACTAATTGATTGCAAATTAGGGATGTTTTCTGGTCAAAAAAGGTTCCAAAACTGCTCAATATACGAATTAATTTAAATGCCCTTACAAAAATAAGGGAACTCAATAAGAAATAATGGATTATTTTCAACTTTGCCAGGATACCATTCGCGCAATAGAGCGTGTAGCCAAATTCATCCAATCCGAAAGCCAAAATTTTTCCAGGGATTTTGTGGGTTTCAAAGGGAGAAACGATTTGGTCACTTATGTAGACAAAGAGTCCGAAAAAAAGCTTATAGAAAGTTTAGCACCTTTAGTACCCGAAGCGGGATTTATGGCAGAGGAAGACCATCAGCAATTCAATGAAGAAAAATCGACCAATTGGATTATTGATCCCTTGGATGGTACCTTGAATTTTGTTCATCAAATTCCGTTTTATTGCATTAGCGTAGCTTTTATGGAAGAAGGCGAAACCAAAGTCGGTGTGGTTTACGAGCTTAACAACGATGATTGTTTTTACAGCTACGAAGGAGGGAATGCCTATTTAAACGGCGAACCTATCCGGGTTTCGGAGAATACACATTTTGAATATGCCTTATTTGCAACAGGTTTCCCCTTTACGGACCGTTCCAATGTGGCATTTTTTACCAGGATTTTGGATGACTTGCTGGCTCAAACAAGAGGCGTAAGGCGAATCGGTTCAGCGGCTTTGGACCTGTGCTATACAGCAGCCGGGCGTTTCGACTGTTATTACGAATATAACCTGAAAGCCTGGGATGTCGCAGCTGGTGCCCTCATATTAAAAAATGCAGGCGGGGAGGTATTTGACTTCAAAGGTGGCGGGAATTATTTATTCGGAGGAGAAATTATCGGGGGCAATCCATCCATTAGTCAAACTTTCTTAGCATTATTTCAAAATAAATACAAAAACAATTAAACATGACAGCTGACTCTTCAAACAAAATAGCTATTGCAAGGGGTGATGGCATAGGACCGGAAATTATGGACGCAACCCTGAATATTCTTGAAACTGCGAATACCGGTCTTTCTTTTGAAGAGGTACAAATCGGAAAAGCAGTTTACGAATCAGGGTATAGTTCCGGGATAACACCGGAATCCTGGGAAAGGGTAAGGAAAAATAAGAGGCTCCTTAAAGCACCGATTACTACCCCTCAGGGAGGCGGTTACAAAAGCCTTAACGTCACCTTGCGTAAATCGCTCGGTTTATTTGCCAATGTAAGACCTTGTCAAGCCTATAGCCCTTACGTGCATTCAGTGTACCCGGATATGGATATGGTCATAATCCGGGAAAATGAGGAGGACGTTTATGGCGCTATTGAACACCACCAAACCAATGAAGTAGCCCAATGCCTTAAATTAGTAACCAGACCGGGTTCGGAAAGTGTTATCCGGTATGCATTTGAATATGCCAGGGCTTATGGCCGCAAAAAGGTGACTTGCATGACCAAGGATAACATCATGAAAATGACTGATGGCCTGTTTCACCGTGTTTTTAAGGAAATCCAGGAGGACTACCCGGATATTGAAAGTGAACACCGGATCATCGACATCGGAGCTGCTGAAATAGCGACTAAGCCTCATGAATTTGATGTAGTGGTCACACTGAACCTTTACGGAGACATTGTCTCCGACATTGCAGCACAAATGACAGGATCAGTGGGTTTAGCAGGTTCAGCAAACATTGGAAGAGGTTGTTCCATGTTCGAGGCCATTCACGGTTCGGCACCCGATATTGCCGGGAAAAATATCGCCAATCCATCGGGGATTATCAACGCGGCTGTTATGCTTTTAACCCATATAAACCAACCTGAGTCGGCGAAAAATCTAAGAAACGCATGGTTGAAAACTTTAGAGGATGGCATTCACACAGTGGACATTTACAATGATGCTATCAGTAAGCAAAAAGTGGGCACCCATGATTTTGCCGAGGCCGTTAAAAGCCGCCTCGGAGAAGAACCTTCAACCATGAAAGGCGAACGGGTCCGGAATACGAAAGAAGGGATTAAAATACCTGAACCAGCTCGGTATGGCCACAGTGAAAGAAGGCTCACCGGTGTTGATGTTTTCCTGTTCTGGGATGAAGACCAAAGGGATCCTGACATATTGGGCGATCAAATTTCCAGGATCAACAATGCTCACCTTGAGCTTAAAATGATTACCAACAGGGGAACCAAGGTTTATCCCGGCGGGATACCTGAAACCTTTTCTACAGATCATTGGCGTTGCCGGTTTGTAGCCAAGAATGGTTATGTCAACCACGATAAAATTATGGATCTGCTTAAACAAATTGATGAAGCCGGTTTCGACTTTATTAAAATCGAAAACCTGTACGAAATTAACGGGCAAAGAGGCTATTCCCTTGGGCAGGGAGAATAACATTTTTTATTTACAGAAGGTAATGGCTTAATCAGCTGTTAACTTCACCGGCTCTAATGTGACTCAAAGTTATAGCGGCTGCAATTCCCGCATTTAAAGATTCAGCATTCCCATAACGGGGAATTGACACTGTTTGATCCACAATGCGTTGAAGGTTTTTTCTTATCCCCTGGGCCTCATTGCCAATAAGCACAATTCCGGGCGGTCTTAGGCTTGTTTGATACAGACTTTTCCCGGTGGACGCTAATCCATATACCGTGTATTCCTTTTTTTCTAACACACCTTCTAATGCTTGGTAATGGACATCCAGATGGAAAAGGCTGCCCATGGTGGCCTGAACCACTTTAGGATTAAAGGCATCCACGGTATCGGGCGAGCAAAAAACCTGACGAAAGCCAAACCAATCGATGGTTCGCAAAACGGTACCCAGGTTGCCCGGGTTTTGAAGGCCGTCAATAGCCAGAACCCAGTTATCAACCAAAACTTCAGTTTTTTCCTTTTCTTGGGGAAGGTGTACCAATGCCAACAATTCATTAGGATTGGTCAATTGGCTTATTTGTTTTAACGTTTGTGCTTTTATCTGATAAATAAGATGTTCCGGAATATCAGAAGGTATTAAAGCAACACCTTTTTCCGTAGCATAAATGGAGTTTAGCTTGTAATTGGAATTCTTAATTTCGTTTAAGATTTTAGGGCCTTCGGCAATAAACAAACCATTTTTTTTTCTTTGTTTTTTGTATCTTAAAGCGTTAATTAATTTGGCCCTGTTTTTGGATAGCATATTAATCAATTAAATACAAGTCGTGACCCGTAAAAGGCTTGAACTGTTTACAATAACCCGAATATACTCCTAAACTTAATGGTTTTTAATCTCTCACCGCAACCCAAACAAATACCCCTCAACTTTATCTTATCCTGCCTCGTTGGTTTATTATTCCTTTTGACTGGTTGCGGACTTCAAAAGAAAGTTTCCAAAAATAAGCCCCTTTTAAGCAAAACCAAAGTAAAAAATGCTCCTGAAGGCCATAAATATAAACTTAAAAGCCTAATCCAACAAAAACCGAATTCTCGTTTTTTAAAAACTTTCCGGGTTTCCATGTGGACTTATCTCCTGTTTAACGGAGATGCTGAAAAAGATTCAGCGAAAGCCCACAAATGGTTTGTCGGCAAATTCTGGAAGAACAGCAAGCAAAAAATACGGAAGGGTATGGGGGAAAAACCCGTTTACATGGATTCAAACTTAGTCAAAAAATCCGCAAAGCAAATGGAAAAATACCTTTTGCATCAAGGGTATTTTAAATCCAACGTGAATACAAGCATTAACATAAAAAACCAAAATGCAAGGGTTATTTATGATGTCAAGGCTAAAAAGCCCAAGCGGATTGGGTCTGTGAATTATTACATTCCCGATAAAACGATTTACAAAATCATCCAATCCTCGAAAGATCAATCATTAATTCAACAAGGGAAGGTTTATTCAAGCCAACTCTTGTCTGATGAACGGGAAAGGATTACTAATTTACTCAACAATAAAGGTTATTTCAATTTTTCCCGGCAGAATATCCAATACAAAGTAGATACCTCAGTGAACGAAAATGAAGTATCAATCGGGCTGATTATAACCAATCCGAAGCGCTATGAGCGGTACAATCAGTATAAAATCAAAAGGGTTTATATTGAACCGGATTACAATTTCACCGATACAGTGCCTAACGACACCATCCAATTTAAGGATTACCATTTCATCTTTGAAAAGGGTAATAAGACCATCAAGCCCGAATCTATACTCAGGAAAATTGACATAAAGCCAGGGAAATTTTATTCTGCCAAAGCCAAGCAGAAAACTTACGATCAGCTTTCCCAACTTGCGATTTTTAAATTCATAGATATCCGTTACCGCAAGTCCAAGGGGGAATCCGACAAGCCTGGTAACCTTAAGTACCTAGATTGCCATATTCAACTGACGAAAAAAGAACAACTTTCCTTGAACATTGAATGGGAATTCACGGTAACCGAAGAAAATGAACAATTTGCCACATTCACGAATAATAGCCGGTTTTACGGTTTTGCTCCCCTGATTAACTTCAGAAACCGGAACCTGTTCAAAAGGGGGATATCCTGGGATTTAAACTTTAGGGGGGGCTATGAATTTTCAGGTCGGTCTTTAAGCTCTGACATTAGTGAAAATATTTACGAAGTAGGCGTCAATACTAATTTAGAGTATTACGGGTCTTTTTTGCCTCAAAGGTTATTGGAGGACCCGCCTGCCAATTCCATAAAAACTTCGCCCAACCTTACCTACCTCATTGAAGGCAATCCTAACTACCAAAGGACAACTTTTGGCTTAGGCCACAGATGGGAATTTGACAACCCCCTGAATCGGGTTTATTTTACCCCGCTATCCATTAATCTCGTTAACACCCGTATTTTGAATGACTCCTTCAGGAAGCGTATCAATAATATCAATAACCCTTTTATTGAAAGCATTTTTGATCGTTATACCCTCATTGGGAGTAAATTAACAGGCCTTTATAATGATAGGCCCATTAAAGGAAACCAATACTGGCTTATCAAGTGGCTGGTAGAACCTGCCGGTAATTTGCTTTACCTTTATCAAAATAACATCAAGCCTTCCATACAGAGGAATGTTTTGAATACTACGCCGGATACCACGCCTTCTACCGATAATTTCAAATACACTATTGGGGATATCGGTTTTTACACCTATACCAAAACCAAAGCGGATTTCCGCCATTACATTTCCGGTAGTGGAGAAAATGAGTTTATTTTTCGCTTTTCACCGGGCATTGGCTTTGCCTATGGTAACAATGAATTCATGCCCTTTGAAAAAAGATTTTTCGTGGGCGGTTCCAACAGTATAAGGGCCTGGACGGTAAGGGAAATAGGACCGGGCTCCTTTAACCCTGAGGAAAATGGGGACAATAATAACCTGGAAAATTTCAGGCTTCTTCAGGTAGGCGATATCCTATTGGAAGGCAATTTCGAGTACCGTTTTAAGATGGTTAATTGGTTAAACGGGGCTTTTTTCATAGATTATGGCAATGTCTGGACCTTGCGGGAAGATCCCACTAAACCGGGTGGCCAAATTGAAGAAGATTTTTACAAAGAAATTGCTTTAGGGACCGGCTATGGCTTCCGTTTTGATTTTCAATTCTTTGTCATCCGGGTTGACATTGGCTGGCCTATTCGAAGCCCTTTAATGCCTGAAGGAAGCCGGTGGGTAGCACAGGATATAACCTTGGATTGGGCGGTGCAACAGGGCCAACTTAATTTTGGTATAGGCTATCCCTTCTAAAATTCGTTTTTCCACATCATGGATTCTATAGGCTTGTGGCTGCGCTGGGTGTACTTTGCGGACTTTTTTTGGTTGTACACCGTCTCCACGGTACCATCGACTTCAAAATAAATAAGCTGCCCAATAGGCATCCCTGCATAAACTTTGACTGGCTGAGCAACTGTTATCTCAAGGGTCCAGGTATTGCAATAACCCACATCCCCTTTTCCGGCAGTCGCATGAATAAAAATGCCTAACCTGCCTGCGCTTGATTTCCCTTCAAGAAAAGGGACCCGGTTATGAGTTTCGGTATATTCCTCAGTCACACCTAAGTAAAGGGTTCCCGGATTCAATTGAATCCCGGAATCAGGAATAGGAATTTCTTCAATTTGGTTATGCGCACGAGCATCCAGAGCATGTTCCTTATAAACTGCCAGGTATTGGCCCAGGTGCACATCATAAGAATTGGTGCCTAAGCTTTCCATTCTAAAAGGTTCAATGACGATATTCCCTTTTTCCATTTCATTAAGAATACCCCTGTCACTTAATATCATAAAGTCGTTTTAACATTGGGCTTCAAAATTAATATTAATCCGAAGTTTTCCCGGCCCTATTTCAATGGAATTGTTATTCATCCACCGACCAGGCCTTAACGGTTTTGTCATCTCCGGTTGTAATCAGAAAATCAAAATAAGTTCCCCAAAGCATCTCATTGATAGAGTGTTTATGACCCGCTAATTTATCATAATCAATCACTTTTCTTAATTCAAAAGAATCAAGGTCCCAGATTTTCGCTGTTTTATCGCGGCTCCCGGTAGCAAACCACTTTTCATGGGGGCTGACTACAATGTCGTTAATGGTGAAATAATGGGCAGGGATTTTAAGGTACAAATCATAACCATTTTGTACATCCCAGATTTTAAGCTGGGCATCCCGGCCTCCGGTCAGGAGGAAGCGTTGATCCGGTGTCCAGGCCACCGAAAAAGCAGAATTCTCATGAGCCCAGAAACTATGCAGCTGCTCAAAAGTAATTGCATCGAAAAGCCGAACGTATTCATCACTAAACCCAACGGCAAAACGCTTTCCATCCGGTGAAACATTCACCTTTCTGGCATTCGCATTGGCCGGACGAAAAGAATGGATTTCCTGGTATTCCTCTGTATTCACAATATACATATATCCCTTTTCTCCGGCCACAATCATATGGTTTGAACCCGGTATATGCTTGAAATCAAAAATACCGTGGTCCTTTTGGAAGTTGGCATAGGGTTTTTTACTGTTGAGATCCAGAAAATAAAAACCGCCCTTGGACAAACCGACCAAAATGATATGCTTTTCCGGGAAATACCGAATGGCATAAATACTTGTGGGAAAAGTAGCAATGAGTTGTCCTTTATCGGCTTCCTTCAAGTTCCAGTAAACAACCCAGCCATCACCGGCACCGGTATAAAATTCATGAGGTTCCCGCCCTGAAGTTAAGGCATAGATACAATCCTTATGACCCTGATAATCTACTATCTTAGCCACATTTAAAGTACGCATCAAGCAATCACATTTTAATTCATAAAGCAATTATAATCTCAATCAACCAATTGATGACCACCTATAATGGTTCCTTTTCATGGTTCAATCTAACGGTAAGCAAATGGGCCGCTTAGCCAGTACCATTTTCAGGGCAACTGACTTTCACAAGGCTCAATGATAACCAAAGCTTGAGCTTTTTGCCTAATGTGGTTTTAAACAGCCCTGAAACCATTTTTTTCACTTCTTCTACCTAAAAACCATGTCAATTAATAATTTTAAAGGCTATTTAATTGGCCGTTTTATAAATTATCGGCTCGTTTTTCAAGGAATAAAACCTTTGTATTATGCCGGACACCCAAAAAACCCTGAAACAAATTTTCGACCATTTTACCACGAAATTAAAAGTACTATACAACGAGGAAGAAGCCTATAACATAACCCACTGGGTTTTTGAGGAAAAACTTGGGCTCAACCGGGCTCAGATGGTCATCGAGCAAAACAAAACGATCTCAGGGGATGAAATAAATTCGCTTGAGCAAGCATTTCATCGATTGACAAAAGGCGAACCCGTTCAATATGTGCTGGGAACCGTTCATTTCCTGGAATGTCGTTTAAATGTTGAAAAAAGCGTCCTAATACCCCGGCCAGAAACGGAAGAATTGGCGTCTAAAATCATTCACCGTCATCCGGGGTTTCGGGGTAAATTATTGGACATTGGTACCGGCAGCGGATGTATCGCCATTGCTTTGGCAAGGCATTTCCCGGAAGCTGAAGTACACGGCTGGGAAAACTCCCGGGAAGCTTTGGAGGTTGCTAAAATAAATGCCCACGAAAATAATGCATCGGTACTTTGGGAAGAAAAAAATGTTTTGCAACAGAAAACCCTGGAAAATCAATTCGATTTAATCACTTGCAATCCGCCTTACGTCTTAGAAGGGGAAAAAAGCAATATGGGGAGGAACATACTGGGCTTTGAACCTCCAGAGGCTCTGTTTGTTCCCGATGATGATCCTCTGATTTATTTCCGCCAAGTCATGCAATTGGCGGCCAATGACCTTAATGAACAAGGCTGGTTATATTTCGAAATCAATGAACGGTATGCCTCCCAAATTAGAGCAATTTTTGAAGACACGGGCTTTAAAGAAGTAGCAATAGGAAAAGACCTGAGTAATAAAGAGCGCTTTGCATGGGGGAAAAAGGGTTAAGATTAACACTTGATTTTTGAAGAATGCTAATTGGGCAAGATATTTGACCTAAACTTCAAAACCAAAAGGAATTTTATGGATTTAAACAACAAATTAGCCATCGTAACAGGGGTAAGCAAAGGCATTGGTTATCATACGGTTCAACAATTGCTGGATAAGGGTGCTAAAGTGGCCGGATGGGGACGATCCGAACCCGACATCAAACATGATTACTTCAAATTTTACAAAACGGATGTACAGGATTTTTATTCATTAGAAGGCACCTACAGCCTTACCAAGAAGGACCTTCAACAAACACCCTCCATCTTGATTAACAACGCTGGTTTGGGCGCATTCGGTCCGGTGGAAGATTTTTCCCTGGAAGAATGGCATAAGCTTTTTAATACCAATGTGCACGGCATTTTTTATTGCAGCAAGTTGGTTGTACCGGATCTTAAGGAACAAAAATATGGACACATCATAAATATTGCCTCTATCGCGGGTCTGCAAGGGCAACCCTACGGAACAGCCTACAATGGAACCAAATACGCTGTCCGCGGCATTTCTGATTGTCTTTTTAAAGAGTTAAGGGATTATGGAATAAAAGTAAGTTGCGTATTTCCGGGGTCCACAAAAACAGATTTCTTTGAAAACGCACCGGGTGTAGAAGCCCATGATTATATGATGAAACCGGAAGAAGTAGCCCTGGAATTAATCCGCATCCTGGAAACCAATGACAATTTCTTGATAAGCGAATCCACATTCAGACCTCTGCAGCCTAAGGGACCTCAATAACACCCGATTCAAAACACTGGAACAGGAAGTTTCGCCCAATGCAGTTGCCATTGGGTTTTAATTAACTTTTGTTTGTTATTGGTAAGCTTGTAATTGTTCGATGCCTTCTTTTTCGATGAAACGGGAATAGGCATATCCGTTAACCTCGAACCGGATGTGAGCGCAGGAAGGCTTAAGATTAAATTGTAATTTAAGCGGCTTTCTTTTACCCTTTTCATAAATTTTTAGTACCCCATCTGGTTGACATGGGTAATCGGGTGCCGATTTTCGGGAAACAGCATCAAGAAAATCCTTGGCCGTTTGCTTTTTGATTTTTTTGGTAAAGGTATCCGTTTTTTGACCATCTTTCTCTGAAATAAAAAAACATAACTCAAACCTTTCAGCGCCTTCACTCCATTCTTCAACCTTTTTCAAAGGCGAATCAGAACAGGCAAACAAAACGAATGTTAAACAAAAAACCGGGTAGATTTTTTTCATACGCTTAGTAGCTTTTAATCCTTATCTTATAAAATTAAAAAATTTTTTCATTTTTCCAGTGTTCATTTAATTTGGCGCTAAATTTGTTTCCCCAGCTTGAAGTGCATTTTTTTAAAAATCACTTAAGTAAAAGGCTTTGAGCATTCAAAGCTTTTAAATCATTTAAATTGAGCATATGCAGAGTCAAAACGTAATTAAATTTAAAACACAGGGTAAAGACCAGAGAAAGTTCTTTTCCACCCTCAACAAAAAAATTAATCAGTACTTTAAGGACCAGGACCTTTCTAAAAAGGCCAATGCTGAAATGATTACCAAATCCATTATTTTTATTGGTTCATATATTGGCGCTTTTTTGGCTATTTTATTAGCCCAACCCCCGATGTGGTTAAACTTAGTGCTTTGGGGAATAATGGGATTTTCCCTGGCTGGAATCGGTATGAGTGTAATGCACGATGCCATACACGGGGCTTATTCCCAAAAAAGTTGGGTTAACCGAATGATGGGACTCTCCTTAAATTTAGTAGGAGGCTCTACCATCAATTGGCACTGGCAACATAATTTCTTGCACCATACCTATACCAACATTCACGATTGGGACGAGGACATTGAAGACAAAGGAACCCTTAAATTTTCCCCTCACTCTAAGGTTAAATGGTTTCATCGTGCTCAATGGATTTACGCTTTTTTCTTTTATGGTTTACTAACCCTTTATTGGGTAGTGGGTAAAGACTTTGTCCAATTTGCCAAATACACCAGAAATGGGGTCAACGACAATCCCCCATTAAAATCAACCCTTATTTTTCTTCGGATTCTGGCATTGAAATTCGTTTATTTCTTTGCCATGTTAGTAATGCCTACGTTGGTATTTAATATCCCTTTTGCTTACATCATTACCGGCTTTCTGTTAATGCATTTCATTTCAGGGATTATTCTCACAGTAGTTTTTCAATTGGCTCATACCGTAGAGGGAACGGAACATCCGTTACCCGATGAAGAAGGAAATATCAATAATGCCTGGGCCATTCACCAGATGAGGACCACCATTAATTTTGCGACTGATAATCGATTTATCAATTGGTACGTAGGCGGATTAAATTTTCAGATTGAACACCACCTCTTCCCGCATATTTGCCATGTGCATTATCCGAAAATTAAACCCATAGTGAAAGAAACAGCAGAAGAATTTAATGTTCCTTATCAGGAAAATGACACCTTTAGCAGTGCGGTAAAATCCCACCTGAATTTATTACACTTATATGGCAGGCTACCCAGTATGAATGACGCCATCGTGTAAACGGCTAAAAAGCTCTGCCTCATTCCGGCCGACTAAAAGGAGCGAAAAAATTTTAAGAGACCTGGAATGGGGTAAAGAGATTGCTGCTTATTGTTCGATCCCTTCCAGATACCTTCGGACTCCTCCCTCCAGGTGATTTACTTTAAAACCTTCTTGGTGCATATGATGGGCTAAGATTTTGCTTTGACTACCCACTTCACAAACTAATAGATAAGTTTTTTCCGGGTCCCATTGCAGGTAATCCTGCCAAGCTTGCCCGAAAGGTATGGAACGGGTTTTCCCTGGGAGTGAGTCTCCGTTTTCACCGTCTTTTCTTAAATCAATAACCTCATCGGCATTTTCAAGATTGATGTAGGCTTCCTCGGCCACTTTAGAGGTTTCCATTTCGCTTGGTTCATTAGAATGAGGTTTGCTTTCCGAAAGCAGATAACCGGCTTCATCCAAGTCAAATATTTTCCGGTTTTCCACCGCTGAATCAATAACAGAGGTGTTCACCTTTCCAATGACATCCATCAATGCCTCATAGTAAGTATCGGTCACCACATTTTTACCGGCTAAGGCACAAAACTCCGGTCCTTTATAAGATTCCGAGAAAGTACCGATTTTAGTGGCATAGTCGGTTATTAAACCTTTTGTAAAAGTGCTTAGTGGGCGAATGATCATTAAATCACTAATCTGATCGAGCACCGCAAGATTTTTCAGGGTCTGGGTAGATACCTGACCTATGGATTCTCCTGTTACCATTGCTTTCGCGTTATGAAGCCTTGCTACTTTATCTGCGGCCTTGTAAAAAAAGTATTTAAGGATCAGGGTCTGATAAGATTCGGGCGCTTTCAAAATTTCTTCAATGCAAGGCACAAAATTCAACTCAATAAAACTACCCCTGGAACCACTACCCCATTGCCATTTGAGGATTGAATACGCTTTCCGGGCCTTTTTTTGTTGCTCCTCAGCCCCTAAATCAAAAAACAAAAAGTCCTGATCCAGGCCGGTCCGGTAAACCATCCAGGAGGCTACCGGTGAATCAATACCCCCGGAAAACATGGTTAGTGCCTTTCCCTGAACTCCGATCGGAGCACCACTCATTCCGGGTATCTTTTGGTGATAAAGGTAAACCTGATCCCCCCTGATTTCCACATAGCAAATAATACCAGGGTTTTCCAAATTAACAGTGCCAAAAGGTTGTAATTGAGCACCCAATTCCCTTTCGACCTCTGCTTGCCTTAATTGATGGTTATTGGTCTTTTTACAACGCACTGCATAAGTACCGGCTTTTTCCACCTCGTCCTGGAAAAATCGCCTACCTTCTTCCAGGATAGTTCCCATCCCCTCAATGGCAAACGCCTTCACTTTGGCAAAATATTTAATTCCCGCAATCCTGCTCAACGTTTCATCTACCACTTCCGGGGAATAAAGTATGATGTGATTGGATGTTACCCTGACTTTTATTTGCTGAAAATTTTCTTTTTTCAGGCCCCGCTTCATGCCATTAATGATATTGTCTTTAAGCTGCCTGGTAAATTTTTCTTTGGTCCCTTTACGCTTAGTACCGATTTCCGGAGAATATTTTATCAAATACGTGATCATTGTCATTGGCTCAGCTTTCCTTTTTTCAATCCTGAATTACAATGAGGAATTAAGAAGATAAAGTTCCAAAATAATAGAAGCCTGTCCAAGCCTAATGCAGAAACTCAGAACCCTTTATGAAAGCGCTTCTTTCAAATTCTTACCAAAAAATGCGGTATTAGGTAATGGTTTCCAGGAAAACCTTAAAGATTGCGAATTGTTAATTGTTAGGAAGTTTTCAGCTTGGTTAAT
The DNA here is from genome assembly GCA_964549595.1 of uncultured Sphingobacteriales bacterium. Taxonomy (GTDB): domain Bacteria; phylum Bacteroidota; class Bacteroidia; order CAILMK01; family CAYYUA01; genus CAZQQN01. Next base: position 40,855 of record CAZJWK010000006.1, read on the forward strand.
GGCTAATTAACTTTGCCCATTAACCATTTTCTCAAAGGCATTAAATAAAAGTATGTATGACAAATTACGCTGGTAAAAATATAAAAAAAGCGACATTGGGAGCCGGATGTTTTTGGTGCGTAGAAGCTGTTTTTCAACAACTGAAAGGCGTCCAAAAAGTAGAGGCAGGCTATGCAGGGGGTAATCTCGAAAACCCTTCTTATGAAGAGGTCTGCACCGGCAATACTGGCCATGCAGAAGTAGTAAGGATTGAATACGATCCCGAAATGATCACCTTTGAAGACTTACTTGAGGTATTCTGGCACACCCACAACCCCACCACCCTTAACCGCCAAGGGGCTGATGTGGGTTCCCAATACCGGTCTTCCATATTTTTTCATGATGCGGAGCAAAAACAAATAGCCGAGCAATCCCTGAAAAAAACTGATAATTCCGGCTTGTGGGATGATCCCATTGTCACCAAAATTGAACCCCTGAAAAATTATTGTCCGGCTGAAAATTACCACCAGGATTATTATGAAAAGCACAAAAACGGCCCCTATTGCGATGCTGTCATTGAGCCTAAATTGAAAAAACTAAAAGAAAAATTTGCTGATAAGCTAAAGGTTGAAGCCGGATAAAAACCGTTGCCCTTTCAAACAGGCTTTTATTCAGACCAAAAAGCTTTAGCCCCAAACACACATCACCTTCATTTAAGAAAAAAGGGTAAAACCCGATTTTTCTAATCCTTATTTGGGGATTTTTTTGGCTGATTTCAGAACTTTGGAAAAAATGCCGGCTTATGCAACCCAAAACCCTCTATTCCTGGAACGTTAACGGGATTAAGGCTATCCTTCGCAAGAATTTCAAGGAGTTCATGAAGGAATACCAACCGGAAGTGCTTTGTATCCAGGAAACCAAATCGCAGGATGAGGAGGTTCAAAAGTTACTAAGCCCTTTCGAAGGCTACTATGTATTCAGTCATTCCGCAGAACAAAAGGGCTATTCAGGGACGGCTGTCATGACCCGTACAAAACCGGAAGAAGCCTTATACGGCATAGGCAAAAAAGCCTACGACCAGGAAGGACGGACTATAACCCTGAAGTTTACGGATTATTACCTGGTCAATGTTTATGTCCCCAATGCCGGGAACGGCCTTAAAAGGCTGGATTACCGTAGCGACTGGGATGCGGATTTCCGTTCTTACCTCGCTCAACTGGCTAAAGAAAAGCCTGTGGTGGTAACCGGAGATTTCAATGTCGCACACGAGGAAATTGATATTGCTCGGCCTAAACAGAATTACAACAAATCAGCAGGTTTTACCCAGACAGAAATCGATGGTTTCGATACCCACTTGCAGAAAGGTTTTATTGATACCTTTCGCGCTCTTTACCCGGATAAAGTAGTCTATACCTATTGGAGCTACAGGGCTCAGGCCCGAAAAAGGAATGTCGGATGGCGGATTGATTACTTCCTGGTCAGTCAATCTTTGTGGAACCAAGTCAAAGACTCGTACATGCTGAATGATGTGCAGGGATCAGATCATTGCCCGATCGTTTTGACCCTGGAATAAGATTGAACCCCGATTAAGGAAATTTTTTCAATCCGGTTACTCCTAAAATTGCCTTCCTGGTGATTTCCTAAATCGGGATAACTCAAACCAAAAAATCGGTACCTGATATTTTCGGCCAACACTATGGTTTCTCCATTAGCCATGCGGTCGCTCGATGAAGTTTCTCAAAAGATTGAGGGTTTTTAAACCTTTTCCACTTTATTCAGCCATTTCCAAACCAATGGCTATTTCAACGGAAACTTCTATGACCATCTACACTTGGGGCTAAGCGTCAATGGATCAGCCTTGGTTGGCAACGAAAAAATCCCGAAGGCCCCATTTAAAACCACAACCCTAAATTTCCACAAAAATCTCCCACTAACCCAAGTCAAGCTTGGTTAGGTAAACGCAGGTATAAAATTTAAGATTTAGGGAAGCTCCCAAGCCACGGGTTTCATACCCGTGGCTTAAAAAAATTTTTTATATAAAAATCTCCCACTAATCAAGCGATTTTTTAATAGTCTGAAAATCAATTTTTTAAATTGTTTTTGCTAAAATTTTATATGGGAAATGGGAAAGAACCGAAAAATTACCTAACCCTAAATACCCAATTACTTCTTGAAAAAAATGAGGTGAAATTGTGACAAATTTGTGATACCTCACTCCTAATTTAGCCCCTTAAAACGATACCTCCATGAGTAAGAAAGTACTCATTGTAGAAGATGACAAGGAAATAGTCGAATTACTGGATATTCATCTGCGTGATGAGGGGTATTCACTGGACAAGGCCTATGATGGAATAGAGGGGCTTAATAAGGCTTTGGGCCAACCTTACGACCTCCTCATATTGGACCTTATGTTACCCAGCCTGGATGGCATTGACTTTTGTAATAAACTAAGGGGCAAGGAAATACGGACACCCGTCCTAATGCTTACCGCCAAATCTGAAGAATTAGACCGGGTGCTGGGGCTTGAATCAGGTGCTGATGACTACATGACCAAACCATTTAGCGTGCGAGAACTAATGGCTCGTATAAAAGCCATTTTTAGGCGCATGCAAATGTCAGAGGAAGATCATAAAAATCCCCGGAAAACCCGTTTAACCTTCGAATCCTTGACCATTGATTATGAGAAAAGAAAAGTGACTAAAGATGAAAACCGGCTAGAGCTCACCCCAAAAGAATTTGACCTTCTAACCCGGGATGCAGCTTCAACAGGGAGGAAATCCTGAATATTGTCTGGGGCTACGAATTCGAAGGGTATGAGCATACCGTGAATTCCCATATCAATCGTTTAAGATCCAAAATTGAGCCCGATTTATCCAAACCTACTTACATCCTAACAACCTGGGGAATCGGCTACCGTTTTACTGATGATCAATAGCTGATTATGGCAAAAGGAAAAATCAAAATACCATTTGCAAAAAGTCTCTTTTGGCGAATATCAGCAGTATTTTTGTTATTGCTGATTTTGGTAGGCATTATCTATATGGTGATCACAGCTTATACAGCTCGCCTTTATTACCAGGAAATAAACCAACAACTCAATGCCCATGTAGCCAAACAGATCCTGAAAAGTACCGAGCCCTTTGATTCCACCGGCCAGGTAAATAACAAAGCCCTGAAGCAACTTTTCAAAAAGGTCATGTTCATCAATCCCAGCATTGAAGTTTACTTATTGGATAAGGAAGGCAGTATTTTATCTTATTTTGCCCCGGATCGGGAGGTTAAGGTCAATCAAATTTCATTAAAGCCCGTTAAGGATTTTATTGAAAGCGAAGAAAATCAATTTATTCGCGGCACTGATCCAAAAGCACCGAGTCAGAAAAGGGTTTTTTCGGCAGCACCTATTAAAGAAAGCGGAACGCTAAAGGGTTACCTCTATGTCATTTTGGCAAGTAAGGAATATCAATCCGCTACCAACCTCTTATTAGGAAGCTATATCCTAAAAGGTGGGGGCTTAGCCCTGGTTACCACATTGGTTCTGACTATTTCCATCGGCCTGTTTTTAATGTGGTTAATAACCCGTTACACCCGGAAAATTATAAGCCACGTGAATCGCTTCAAGGAGGGGGGCTATCAATCCAGAATTCCTGTGAAATCAAAAGATGAGCTAGGCCAAATGGCTGAAACATTTAATGAAATGGCAGATACCATAGAAGCCAATATTGAAAAGATTAAAGGGATGGAAAGTGCGCGCAGGGAGCTAATTGCCAATGTCTCGCACGACCTGAGAACCCCTTTGGCCAATATTACAGGCTATGTAGAAACCTTGTCCATGAAAGGCAGTAAACTTGAAGCAGCCCAAAAGGATCGGTACCTGAACACGATCCTCCAGAATACCACGAAGCTTAAGAAGATGGTGGACGAATTGTTCGAATTATCCAAGCTGGAATCCCGGCAAGTAGAACCTCATAAAGAGCCTTTCTTCATCAATGAACTGATCCAGGATATTGCCAACAAATACCAGCTCAATGCCGAACAAAATGGCGTATCAATAAAACCTATCATCCCCAATGACCTGCCGCCTGTTTATGGAGATGTCTCTATGATTGACCGGATCATCCAAAATTTAATCGACAATGCACTAAAGTTTACGCCGGAAAAAGGGACCATAACCCTGGAACTAACAAAAAGAAAGGACAATGTGGAAGTCAAAGTAAGCGATACCGGAGCCGGTATTCCAAAAACTGATCAAGCCATGATCTTTGAGCGGTATTGGAAATTTAACAATACAGAAAACAAGTTGAAAAGCAGTGGCCTGGGGCTGGCCATTGTTAAAAACATGCTTGAGATTCAGGGTTATTCCATTCACCTAACCAGCCAATCCGGAAAAGGCACTACTTTTTATTTTTACCTCCCCTATTATGAGATGGAAGTACCCAAAAATCAATAATAAGGCTATTGAAGGAGCTTTAAGCCAAAAAATTCATTCACTTACTCTATTGGGCATGTCGGGTTTAAAATACCCCTCCCTTGGTTGGCTTGAGCCATATTATTCCAGGATTCACAAATACCTTCTAATCACTGTCATAAAAAGTTTAACAGATTGTGACTTTTTTGTGATACCTCAATTCAAATTTTGAACCCAGAAACGAACCCCAAAAATCTAAGATTTATGAACAGTTTTATTCAAAAATTTTCAAAAGCGAACGCCATCCTCTTATTCCTGGGTTTCGGCTTAATAAGCGGGCAAACACAGGCCCAGAATTGTGATGGCGGAATGGTACAGACCCCAAATGGCATGACTAAGGTAGAAATCTGCAAAAATGCTAACCCTTCTGTCATTTCTTTTGACAGCATGAATGTCAGCGGCGCCAATTTCCGCTACATCGTTACCGATGTTAATGATACGGTCCTAAGGGTTAAAACGGCAGATATGCAAAACTTTAACGGCGCTCCTGCTGGAGAATGCCATGTTTATGGTTTCGCATACGATGGCTCCCTTCAGAATGCAAATAAGGGAAATCACATCAGCGAGGTATCCGCAAGCAATTGTGATAGCCTCTCCCGGAACTATATAACCGTAATCCGTAATCACACCGATGGTGGAATGGTACAAACCGAAAATAGTCAGGATACTGTGGAATACTGCCTTGGAGAATCCGACAAGGTCAATTTTGACAGTGTTAAAGTAGATGGAATGAACTACCGTTATATTATTACTAATGTAGAGGATACCGTCCTAAATCCCAACGCACCAAACAAAGCAAGCTTTGACGCGGCACCACCGGGAGAATGCCACGTTTATGGCGTTGCTTACAAGGGTAACCTGAATGCCTCCAAAGGGATGGACATTTCTTCTGTCAAAGCTACCATTTGCGATAGCTTATCCCGTAATTACATTACCATACTCAGGGATACCATTGATGGAGGGTCAGTCCAAACCACAACTGGTAAAGATACTGTAGAGGTTATGATTGACGACCAAAAAGACATCATTAATTTCCAGACCACCAGTATGACCATGAAAAACAATTACCGGTATATCATTACTGATGCAAATGACAGCATTTTAAATCCTGATGCCGGAACCTCCCAGAATTTTAATCCAGCCGGAACCGGGGAATGCCATGTTTTCGGTGTGGCTTATCAAGGAACCCTCAATGCCTCCAAAGGCATGGCCATTTCTAATATTTCCGCTACTGAATGTATGGAAATGGCGGACAATCCTATTGTAGTCAACCGAGTAAAAGGAACCAGTTCGGTGCAAAACATCAATGCAAAAACCCAGGATTTGTCTGTTTACCCCAATCCTGCCAAGGATAATCTCAATGTAAAGATCCGGTCAACAAAATCAGGGTCAGCTACGTTAATTATACAAGATTTATCAGGTCAAACTGTACTTAAAGAACAAAAAGGATTAAATGAAGGGCAAAACTCCTTCAACCTTAATTTAAGCCCGAATTGGCAGGGAACCTATATGATTTCTGTAATCCGGAATGGTAAGGTAAATCATAACCGGCTCATTGTGAAGTAATTTGTCTCATAAGTTTCCTTTTTTGGAAGGCGTAACCAGCAAGATGCTGGTTACGCCTTTTTAGTTTCCTACAGCCTCTGTTTTCTTAAAGTTTGTTGAATGTTGATTTTATTGAGCTCCCTCTCGTAAATCCTCATAAGTGGCCATATACCGCCATAAACAATTCTAATAGCCACGCCTACTTCATCATTAAGGGTTTACCCACTTCAGCTTTCATTTATAATTGCTGCAATATCCTTATTTTAGCAATGGCAAAAGGCCTGTCCATTTAATTAACAACAGGCTTAAAATAATTGAATAAAGTTTCAGAAGTTTGTGAATCTTATTTTATTCCTTACCCAATACTTTAAGCTTATGACGCAATTGTTGCAAAAATTCCTAACAATCCAAACACTCGTTTTATTCGTGGGGTCTGGTTTGTTAATCACTTCGGTCAATGCCCAAAACTGTGACGGCGGAATGGTGCAAACGGAATCAGGAAGGGATACCGTAGAAATTTGCGTAGACAACAAACCGGATACCATTGCCTTTGACAGTATGAATGTGAGCGGTGCTAATTTCCGTTATATCATTACGGATATACGTGACACCATCCTAACTGTCAATACTTCTGATAGCCAAGATTTCAATAACTTAGCCACTAAAGAATGCCATGTTTACGGTTTTGCTTACGAGGGGTCACTTCAAAACGCCAAACCGGGCACTCATGTGAGTAAGGTATCCGGTAGCACCTGCGACAGCCTATCCCGAAATTTTGTGACGGTTTTCAGGAATCGTACCGATGGAGGCATGGTGCAAACAAAGAACGGAAAGCATACGGTTAGAATCTGCCAGGATAATCAGCCGGATGTGATTCATTTTGACAGCATGAATGTAAAAGGTGCTAATTACCGCTACATCATTACCGGTATGCAGGATACGATTCTCTCCGTTAAGGAAAATGACAGGCAAGACTTTAATAACTTTTCCATTGGGGAAGTCAGGGTTTATGGTTTTGCCTACAAAGGGGCCCTTCAAAATGCCAATACCGGTGTCCATCTTAGCCGTTTATCGGGAAGCATTTGTGACAGTCTTTCCAGGGATTTCATAACCGTAAACATTGATCCCATAAACGGGGGTATGGTACAAACCGAATCAGGGAAGGACAGTGTTGAAATCTGCAAAGATGCCGTGCAGGATTTTGTTCATTTTGATAGTATGAATGTGACCGGTTCCCACTTCCGTTATATCATTACCGATACCAATAACCAGATCCAGCTAATAAAGAAAAGGGACAGGCAGGATTTTAATAATGCTCCTCCGGGCGTATCCCGGATTTACGGTTTGGCATACGAAGGCACTCTTCAAAATACCTTTCCGGGTAATCATGTAAGTGAGGTATCGGGCAGCATTTGTGAAAGTTTGTCAAGTAATTACATTACGGTAATTCGCAATGAGACGAATGGCGGTAAAGTACAAACCCATTCCGGCTTGGAAATGATTGAGGTTTGTAAAAATGACCGGCCAAGTGTTGTGAATTTTGACAGTATCAAAGTCAGCGGCGCCAATTACCGGTATATCATAACGGATGCCTATGACAGTGTAGTGAAAGTTATAGACTCCGATAAACAGGATTTTAATGATTGGCCGGAAGGAGAAAGTCGTGTTTACGGATTGGCCTACAAGGGGGACTTGCAAAACGCCAAAGAAGGCACACCTGTAGAAAAAGTTTCAGCCACGGTATGTGATAGCCTTTCCCGAGGTTACCTTACCGTTATCCGGAATAAGGTTGATAGCGCAAAAGTCCTGACGGATTCCGGCAAGGAAACGGTGGATTACTGCCTGGGTGTTTCCGATAAAGTCACATTTGATAGTTTGTACATGGAAGGCCCCAATTTCCGTTACCTCATCACGGACGCCAGTGATACAATCGTGAATCCCAATGCCCCTCATAAAGCCGATTTTGATTCAGCAGCTCCCGGAAAATACCACGTTTGGGGCGCTACTTACAGTAGTAATTTAAAGGCAAGAAGGGGTATGGCCATCAAAGACATTAATACCAACATTTGCGACAGCCTTTCCCAGAATTACATTACCATTCACACGGATACCGTAGATGGCGGAACAGTAAGTACCAACAAGGGTAAAGATACGGTAGAAGTATTGATCGATAACCTGGCTGACCAGATTGAATTCAGTACTACCAGTGTGACATCACCGGAGAATTACCGGTATATTATTACCGATGCCAGTGACACCATTGTCAATCCTAACCCCGGATCCTCTCAGAATTTCAATCCCTATGATCAGGGAAAATTACATGTTTATGGTGTCGCATACCAGGGGACATTGAACGACCAAAGGGGAATGCACTTTCCGGATATTACTGCCTCAGAATGCATGGAAATTTCTGAAAACCACCTTGTGATAAACCGAGTGGACAAGATCGGATTTATTGGAGAAGGTTTCACCCGTAAAAATGATCTAAAAATTTATCCCAACCCAGCCGATCAAGCCATTCAGGTAAGCCTGACAACTGAGAAACCAGGACCGGTGGCATTGGAAATCAGGGATATCTCTGGTAAAATCCTTCTTAAGGAGAAAAAGGTGGTACATAAAGGTCATAATTCATTGAACATTAAATTGAATAAAGCATGGAAAGGCACCTACATGCTTTCCATCCGGCAAGGGGGTGATGTATACCGCAGCCGATTAATCCTCCAATAAGATTGGCAATTTTCACCTTAAAAAAAGTTTGACCACACCCTTTTGTTTTTTCCTTATTGACAAAGCTTCTTCACCTTTGCAGGTTTCAAACCCCTTTTAACAATAAACTTAAAAAAGCCGTGTGAAGTACTTTAAGTCCTATTACCAATTTATCCGTACCCATTTTTTCCATGTCAGTTTTGGCTGGTTACTAACCTTATTTTCCAGTTTTGGGCAAACCTATCTGATTTCCCTTTACATTCCGGATTTGATCAAAGTTTTTGACCTTTCGGAAGGGGCCTTCGGAAATATTTATGCAGTTTGTACCGTAACGGCTGGTTTCATTATGTTAACGGTAGGCTATACCATTGATCATTATCCGGTTAAGCGGGTAACCTACCTGACTATACTGGGTTTAATCGTTTCTTTACTGACCCTGGGAAGTGCTTTTCACCCGGCTATGCTTTTTTTAGCCATTACAGGCTTACGCCTAACCGGGCAGGGCCTGATGGGGCATATTGGCCAAACAGTCATGTCCCGCGAATTTTATTACAACAGAGGCAAAGCGCTTAGCATTACTTCATTAGGGTATTCGGTAGGAGAAGCGCTTTTCCCTTTCCTAATCAACCTTTTAATAGTGTACATGGGTTGGCGTTATACAGCCTTTGCCAGCGGAGGTATCCTGCTCCTGTTTTTGGCTAGCCTGACCCGGAAAAACCTTTCCCTTTACGACCAAAATAAACCCACTACTACCACCTCTTTAAAACAATTGTCTTCAGACTACCTCAGCTATTTGATAGATAAACGGTTTAGTGTCCTGGCTCCTGCCATTTTCGTAATTCCCTTCACTGTGTCGGGTATTTTCTTCTTTCAGTATATCATAGCTGAAAACAGGGAATGGAACACTTCGCTCTACTCCACATTTTTCATTGGTTTTGCACTTTCCCGCTTTATTTTTACGCTAATGGGTGGCCTATGGGTGGATAAGTTTACTTCTTTTACCCTTTACAGGCTTTACCTATTCCCCCTTTTCCTGGGCTTAATTCCTTTGGCTTTGTGGGAGCATATTCTGGGTGGGCTAATTTTTTTATTATTAGCAGGAGGCACAGTTGGAATGAGCGGACCAGTAAAATCCTCTCTATTTGCTGAATTATACGGGACAGAAAAATTGGGAACGGTTCGCAGCTTATTCACCATGTTACTGGTTGTTAGTGCAGCAATGGGACCTTTATTGTTCGGTAATTTAATGGACTACGGCCTGGATCTTAAATGGATTCTTGGCTCCCTTTTTCTGGTTATTTTGGGCGCTATCCTGAATGCCCAGCGTGTGGAAAAATTCCGAACTGCTAATAAGCGTTAATTTTGTTTTACAGAAACTTCAATGATAACCTCTATTCAAATTTAAACAGGCCCTTAAGCCATATACTTATAGCCTTTTGACCGGATTTTTTCTCTGTCTTCCCTTCTAAATACTACTGGATAGCAGGGCAAAAAAATCAATCAAAGAGTGCTCTTTGTCACCAAACCATTTTGGCTTTTTTCCCAAAAATTTGGTAGGTCCCTTTTCAAACAAAATGTCAATATGCCCTTAACTTGAATCTTCATCCTCATCATCGTCTTTCCAGCGATCTGGTAATTCCAGTTGCGATAAATCTTCATAACCTTTTTGGGAAGCATAATTCTTAAGTTGCCCCAGGTACATTTGGTTCATGTAATTCTGCCAACTATCTGCTTCCAAGGCTCCTACACAAACGGTTGTGAACGCCTCAATCTCATACAAATCGAAGCCGTCAACATGGAAAGGATACAAGATGAATTCCATATTGCCTTCATTTATGAAAGCAAAGATGAAGTAAGGTTTTAGGGTATCGTTTTCCCCGAACTTAAGTTCCATAATGTAATTCAGGAACAGAATGTCATTTTTTTCAAGCTGGCTTTTGCCTTCTTCGGGTATTAACTCCGCCATTTGCTCATTCACAGAAGAGTCCTTAAGAATCAAGTTCTTCCGGAAGTTTTCTAAAAATTTTTGTAAAGGATTGTCAGCCATCAGGAATCAGCCATTGGTTAATGGCACAAAATTAAGGGAAAATCCAAATTAATCGTAAAACCTGCCCGACACGACCAGAAGAAAAGTTATTAAGAGATTAAGCCAGTAGGTTTTTCCAATTCCACCAGATTACAACAGGAAAGGAATTGAAAAAGTAAACCCAAAAATGAATAACAGACCCAGTCCTTTACCAAACTCTTTAATGTAATAGCGGGCATTATAGGAAGGCACACCTATTCTTTTGGTAGTGGTCTTACTCCTTTTAAAGGCTATGGTATAGGTTTGGTCAAAATGGCTTATTCGATCATTACCAGGTATATAAACATTCACCTTATGGGTATCAGCCGGAATGCCCTCGATTTTCATTCTATAAACCCCGTGCCTGACGAATGAGCGATCGTCAATCTGAACCCGGATGTTTTCCACAGAATTGGATAAAACAAGTTTTAATGAGGCTGTATTGGCAGGTTTTCTACTATAGGTAGCCTTATTCGGGGACAAACATCCCTGAAATAACAAGCTTACAGCCAAAAACAGCACTAAAGGCAAAATTTTCTTAAGCACCTTCATTTTTTAAGCTCAATAGCTTTTTAAACATTTACTGGGTAAAAATTCACCCATCTAGGCTTCTTTTTAATTTTATTAAGCAGACAAGTGCTCCTGTCAACTCGGGTAAATTTTCAGTCCTTAAAAGATTTGTTAAAAGTTATCGCCATTTGGGGGCTAAGGTTATCAAAATGGATTCCTTTTTATTTAACAATACGGCATCCCCATAAAACGAGCCATTGCTTCCTGCCTGTATAATAAAACTTCTCCAAAAAATACATTTCAGCCTCCAAAGGTAATTGTTTGAATGATGAACCTTAAAATGAAAGCATGGCTATTAACCCAATCCCACATCCAATGCCATCATAAGAGCAAAACCACCCATAACCCCTAATGTCGCAATATCAGTATTGCCTTTGAGTTGGGACTCGGGTATAAGCTCTTCTACTACCACATAAATCATAGCCCCGGCAGCAAAAGCAAGGGCATAGGGCAGAATGGGTTTGACAAGCACTACCGCAGATGCGCCAATCACACCCGCAATAGGTTCTACCATTCCTGAAGCCTGTCCGTAAGCAAAGCTTTTTCGTCTTGAAAAACCTTCCCGCCTTAATGGCATGGATACGGAAGTACCTTCAGGAAAATTCTGGATACCAATGCCTAAGGCCAAAACAACGGCGCCCATTAACTCAGCACCGGGAATATCATGAAGTACCGATCCAAAGGCAACCCCAATGGCTAACCCTTCCGGAATGTTATGCAAAGTAATGGCTAACACCAGCAAGATACTCCGGTGAAGGCTGGTAGAAGGGCCTTCTGCCTGACTTTTGGGAAAACCGATATGCAAATGGGGTAAGGTTTTATCAAGCAAACCAATGAAGGCTCCACCCAAAAGGAAACCCACAACAACCGGGAACCAGATTGGTAACCCGGATTCCTCGGAAGCCATTTCCACAGCCGGTAACAACAATGAAAAAAAACTGGCCGCTATCATGACACCCGCAGCAAAACCCATCATTCCATCCAACAATTTTTGGTTAAAAGTCTTCATTAAAAATACAATAGACGCTCCCAGGGCAGTCACTCCCCATGTAAAAAGAGTCGCCAACAAAGCTTGCCAAATGGGCGATAAAGCTTTAAACCATTCCATTTTAATAGCATTTTTGAAACTTACAAAAATAACGTAAAAATGAGCAAGCCAAACTTTCCGGCAGATAGATTCTTATCCTTCTTACATCCTCAGCTTTACACACCCATTTCAGGGAAATGGTTTTGGAGGCTGGTTATCAATGAAAGCATTATGAGGTTAAATCATTTTTACTAATTTTTACATTCGTCATAGTTGTACTTAAAACCCAACTTTATCTTATCAACCTATTACTTGTATTAAGAGTCTTACATAACAATGATTACTTTCCCAACAAGAAGATTGGGAATTATTATACAATTTTATTGTATTACTAATTACACTCAATTAATCATAAAATAGAAATGGGAGAAAATCAGCACGAAAACCAGGATATTTATCAGCTCATTGCCGAATATAGCAGGGATTTAATAAGCATTCACTCACCGGAAGGGGATTTTCAATACCTCTCGCCATCGGTAAAAGACCTTTTAGGATATGAGCCTGAAGAGCTTATTGGCGTAAATCCCTATAAGCAACTCTTCCACCAGGAAGATTTCAAGCGAATACAGGAAGAATCCCATAAAAAAGCCCTGGAAGGTGTTCAGGATAACCGGATTGAGTACCGCATTTTGCACAAAAATGGCTATTATGTATGGTTTGAGTCCTTCACCAACCCCATTTATGATGACAATGGGGAGATCAAAAAATTATTGGTTTCCTCCCGTGATATCACAGAAAAGAAGGAAGCTGAAATCTTTCTTGATGAAACCGGTCGCATAGCCGAGGTAGGCGGTTGGCAATTAACCCTTCAAAATCTAAAACTGGAATGGACCAAGGAGACCTACAGGATTCATGAAGTTCCAGTTGATGAAACCATAGATATTGAAAAAGCCATCAATTTTTACCATCCTGATTATAGGGAAAAGATCAGAACTGCTTTAAATACCCTTATTGAGGAAGGTGAACCTTATGACCTGGAAGCTAAAATTATGACAAGAACCGGGAAAGAAAAATGGGTTAGAGCCAAAGGGGTGGACGAAGAAGACAAAAATAAGCGGACTAAAGTGTGGGGAACTTTTCAGGATATTACGGATCGAAAAACCATGGAGGAAAAATTAAAAGCCAATGAAATCAAAAACCAGCATCTCATCGACAATGCCCAGGATCTCATTTTCTGGCTTGATCCCAATGGATATTTTACGTATTTAAACCCAGTAGTTTTCAAAATAACGGGCTACACCGAAAGAGAATTAAAAAATGAACATTTTGCCACCTTATTGGAGGAAAAAGAATTCCATAAAGCCAACCAATGGCTGGAAAGCCTCCTTGGTGATGACACTCCTCAATTTTATGATGAAATCCAGATCGTAACAAAGAATGGGGAAAAGAAATGGCTTGGCCTTCACGTACAGAGAATCGAATCCAATGAAGAAATAAAAGAACTTTCAGCTTTAGCCAGGGATATCACGGAAAGGGTGAATGCGGAAGAAGCCTTAAAAGCAACCACTTCGCGACTAAATACCCTTATCGAGCACCTTCATTCCGGGATATTAATGGAAAATGAAAACCAGGAAGTCATAATGGTCAACCAAGCTTTTAATGACATGTTCAACCTGCCTTATAAAAAAGAAGCCTTAATAGGGGATGATTGTGCTAAACTCTTTAAGCAGGCTAAAGATCAGTTTTCGGAAAGTGAAACCTTTGAAAATGCTGTATATGAATTGAAAGCCGATCAAAAACTGAAGCTTGGAGAGGAGTGGACGCTGGCTAATGGTAAAATTTTTGAGCAGGATTACATCCCTATATTTCAGGAAAATCAGTGCATAGGGCATCTCTGGCAATACCATGATGTAACCCAACGAAAAACGGAAGAAATAGAACTTGTGAAAGCCAAGGAAGAAGCTGAAAAGGCCTCTCATGCCAAAGCCGACTTTCTTTCAACCATGAGTCATGAAATACGGACACCGCTTAATTCTGTTATTGGTATTTCCCACCTCTTACTTCAGGAAAATCCTAAGCCCGAGCAATTAGAAAACCTGAAAGCCCTGAAATTTTCAGGCGAAAACTTATTGAACCTCATCAATGATATCCTTGATTTTAATAAAATAGAAGCCGGTAAAATTGACCTGGAAAACGAAACTTTTAACCTCAATGGATTAGTCCACAGCATTCAAAAAACCCACTCGTTTAAAGCCGATGAAAAAGGGCTTCAATTAAAAACCCTGATCGATGATCAGTTTCCATCCTATGTTAAAGGAGACAAAACCCGTATTTCCCAAATCCTCAGCAATTTGGTAAGTAACGCTTTGAAATTCACGGATTCCGGAGAAGTGGCAATAGAAGCCAAAAAACAGGAAGAAGAAACCGATCGGGTCAGCATTTACTTTGCTGTTATTGATACAGGCATTGGCATACCTGAAGAAAAACTCGAATCAATCTTTCAGAGTTTCACCCAGGCGAGCAAATCTACCAGCAGGCAATTCGGGGGAACAGGCCTGGGTTTGTCCATTTCAAAACGGTTGCTGGAGCTGCAGAATAGCGACCTGAAAGTACAAAGTGAAGTGGGAAAAGGGACCCGTTTTGAGTTCACCTTATGCCTGGAAAAAGGGGCTCAACCAGTTATAACGTCTGAAGAAGAGGTTGAAAAACCGGATGAATTTGCCCCTAAACTTGCCGGTCGAAAGGTATTGTTGGTTGAGGATAATGACATGAACATATTTATGGCAAACCAATTTCTGAAAGGTTGGAAAATGGAAGTTACCAATGCCAAAACAGGCAAGGAAGCACTTACTGCTGCTTCAGCCGATCGGTTTGATTTAATCCTGATGGATCTTCAAATGCCGGAGATGGATGGTTACGAAGCCACGAAAAAGTTAAGAGCCATGAAACCTTACAAAACCACACCCATCATAGCCTTGACAGCTTCTGCCTTTATCGAGGTTCAAAGTAAAGTTTACAATGCAGGCATGAACGATTATGTCACTAAGCCCTTCAATCCGACCGGCCTTTATCAAAAGCTTGTTCAGAATTCGTAAAGTAGGCAAAAATCACAACACTCTTAATTTTATTAAGGCCTTAAGCCTGATCAATAGGCAAGCTTGGTAGCCAAAGCCGGATACCAGATTGGGTTGGGGCTTTTAACTCTTATTCTTTATAAACCGGTCGGGCTGCACCAAGTCATAAGCATCCCTGAAAGCCATTTATTTTACCCCTTAGCAATTTCAGAAGCATAAGCTTTCATTCATGGTTTGCAATCTCGTAACGCCATGGGCGATCAATAATAATCCCTACTAATGCTGAAGTCAGGGCAATGGCATTGCCATACCAGGGTGGGTTAGCAGGGGTATGATTTAAAACACTCAAAGTAGCCAATAAGGTAGGGATGTAAAATACCAGGATAAGCAACGGTATAAGATAACCGGCCCATTTCCTGTTGTTGCGAAAAGGTAGGAAAATCAAAACCAATAGCCCTGTTCCAAGGGCAAGCCAGCCTGCACCAGCCACATCCATTAGGGCCAGTAATAATGTTTGAATGGCGCCATCCAATTGCTCCCAATTGGTAGATAAGGCTTCTGCATGATAAGACATAAATTGGCTACGGAACACGTAAATGCTGCCCAAAACAAGGCTTACAACAGCCGTAGCCCCATAAATTACTGAAGCAATGGTTTTGTTCAGTGTAGGTTTACGCATGTTCTATGGGTTTTGCATTGGCTAACTCATAACCGTTGGCAGTCATCCGGTCAAGCGTATTAACGACAACCTGCGTATCAAGCCGCGCTTCAAGGGATTGCAACTTACCCCACTTCAAATGCAGGATATGAACGCCTTCATTTTCATAGTAATAGTCATCGGCAGTGGTGCCATAATCCTTCCAGACAATAGCGACCCTTGTATTCCAGGGCATTCCGGTAACAGCCATATCCTGTATCCGGAATTGCAGGTCCGGGAACAACGTAAAAAGCCTTTCCAGCCAAAGCCGGAAAGCCTGCTTATCATACCGCTCCCCGCCTAAAGCGTGATCACCGGCAAATTTGTGCCTTAAATGATCATCGGCTAAATCCAGTAACGCTTCAAATTTTTGCTGTGATAATTGCTTAAAAGCCCACCGGCAAAGCCTTTTGACCGTATAGTGGTACATGGTTGTTGATTTTCAAAAAAGGGTTAAGGAATGATGACCTTTTAAACAAAATTAAACTTTTTTAGCTTTTACCCTCTTAAAAACAGATAGCAAATAGATGTTACAAAAACCTAATGGGCTATGGAAAGGTGGAAAGTGGTGCCGTTCCCTTCTTCTGAATCCACCGTGATTTTTCCGCCTAACCCTTCTACAAGTTTTTTCACGGTTGCTAACCCTATTCCGGTTCCCTTGTTTCCAGCCTTGTCCTTTTTATTTAATACCTCGAATAGTTCGAATAATTTGCTTTGGTCTTGTTTAGGGATACCCGGACCATTATCGGTTATTGAGCAATAATGATAGTCATCATCTTTGTGGTAATCAATCTGAATAACCAATTCTTCCTTATCACAATATTTTATGCTATTAGAGAGGAGGTTCATGAAAACCTGTTTAAGGGCCACTTTATGGGTGTTAATGACTACATCGCCCTGAGGTAAATGAAAATGACTAAAGTTTTTACTATCCAGCAAATTCTTAACTTCTTCAAGCAACTGTTTTACATCCACATTTTCCCTCTCTTCCTGTAACCATTTATCGCTTCTGCTATAATGGAGTATTCCTTCAATAAGGGCTTGTAGCTCCTCTGATGACTGGTCCATCATTTTTAACATTTCCTGCCCTTCTTCATCAAGGTTTTCTTCTTGCGTATTCAAGCAAAAATCTACCAAACCAGATAAGTTTTTCAGGGGAGATTTCAAATCGTGAGCAGCTCGATAAGCAAACTGCTCTAATTCTTTATTTTTATCCTCCAGTATTCTATTGGTTGTGGTTAAACTTTCCTGATGCTTCCTCAATTCCAAAGTCCGGACCACTTGGTTACTCAGATTTTTTAAAGCCTTTATCTGGGAATCGCTTAAGGTACGAGGCTTATAGTCAAGTACGCAAAGGCTACCAAGTGGATATCCGTCCGGATTTACCAATGGGTAACCGGCGTAAAACTTTAAATAGGGTTCATCGGCTACAAGTGGGTTATCATGGAAACGGGAATCTTTAGTCGCATCTTCTATAATAAAGGGTTCGTTTGGGTTGTTGATAGCATGGGCACAAAATGAGTATTTCCTGGAGGTTTCAGAAGTATTTAATCCTAAATGGGATTTAAAACATTGCCGGTTTTCATCTACCAGCGAAACCAAAGCAATGGGGGTCTCACAAATGTAAGCTGCTAAACTTGTGATTTCATCGTAGGATTCTTCCGGCAGGGTGTCTATGATGTTATACTTTTCAAGGCTTTTCAGCCTTTCCGCTTCATTCTCAGGTATTTTAGGAGTTTCCATTTTTATTCCTTTAAACTGAATTTCATTCACAATTTGAAAGCATTTTATCTTTCATTGTATGAAAATATTTTATCACAAAATAAAACAAAATGCTTTTTACCTTAAAACATTTATTTTGTGGGAATGGTTTACTTTCCACTCAACCCTCGTGCTTAACCATCTTACGCGTCAACCAAAATCCGGACAAAAGGAGAAGCGCACCTCCATAAATCATATTATTTGAAGGCATCTCCCCGAAAACCAAATAGCCAAAAAATGCCGCAATGATAGGGGAAACAATGATGTCAACCAGGGAATAAACATTGGCTGAAAGGGTTTGCAATAACAGCGAAATGAACAAAAACGCCAAGCCCGTGGAAAATGCCCCCAATCCCAACACCCAAACAAAAATGGGGATTTCCGTGCCCAAAGCTGGATAGTGTTTAAATTGTGTGATATCGCCCGGTCCAAAAATGAATATGGCCGGCAAAAGGAAAATCGTAGCCACACCCATGTACCAGACCACCATGCTTGGGGATTCTTCTTTTCCCTCATAACGCATGTAGGTAACCATTGCCGCATAAGTAACCCCTGAGCAAAGGGCTATGACATTGCCCCAAACGGCACCTCCTTCAAGCGGTTTGGCAATAATAATACCCGTTAAAGCAATGAGGAATATAAAGATATGCGTTTTTTCCGCTTTTTCATTGAGGAAAAACCAGGAAAAAATAAACACAAAAAAAGGGGCAACACTCCAGAATATGACTACATTGGCGATGGGTGCAAGGGTCATAGCTATGTTAAAAAGGCTGATCTGAAGGGCTATGAATAAACCAATCAAGACTAGCGGTTTAATGTCATCCCGGTCCATTTCCCAGAATCTCGGCTTAATGAAAGGAACCGTTACCACCAGGAATAAAAAGGCCACTAACACCCGGTACCCATTCAAGGTAAAAACCGGAACGGCATCACCGACTAATTTGACAAACACGCCAATGGTGGCCTCAGCCAGGGTTATTAAGGCCAGGTAAAGGAAACTTTTCATTGGTTGGTTTAATTTGTGAGGAAACAAATCTATTAACCACAAAGGAGAACCTCTCCCCTCTCCTAAAATATAAAGCTTGATAGCCCTCAACAAAAATCAAATAAGGTAGGCCTAAAAATACGAAACGAAATTTATCGGGCTACACCCCAAAATAAGGAGGAAGCGCGAGCATGAGAGGGCTTTTCTGGATTGCTGGCAAAGTGCTAAGTAAGCAGTTATTCGCGAATTTGGTAGACAATACCTATAACCACCAAAAACAATAAAATTAGTAAGCCAATCCATACCTAAAAAGTGCTGTTTTTAAACCAACTTTTTTGCTTCTTTCTTCACCGAAAAAATAATTGGGGCATAAAAAGTCCCTATCCGTTTAAAGGTTCTACCAAATTTCCCATATAAAAACTTAACAAAAAACCTTAGATTCCTGAATAACAAATTGTTAA
>CAZJWK010000007.1:0-42961 GCA_964549595.1 uncultured Sphingobacteriales bacterium
ATTTAAGCAGACTTTTTATTACTCAATCAAAACTTCTTAAAATCTTTTCCACAAAGTTCATGGAAGAACCAACTTTTTTATTCATCATTTTGGCAAAACTTGTAAAGTTTCAACATTGATTAATCATATTTTGGCCTTATGCCTATTGTTCCGTAAGTTGAGAAA
This sequence comes from uncultured Sphingobacteriales bacterium, assembly GCA_964549595.1. Taxonomy (GTDB): domain Bacteria; phylum Bacteroidota; class Bacteroidia; order CAILMK01; family CAYYUA01; genus CAZQQN01. Next base: position 166 of record CAZJWK010000007.1, read on the forward strand.
ATTGAGGAGGAACTTTCCACAAGTTTTTATTTTTCATTCAGTTAAAATGAGCATCAAATTAATTTTTGAGAACTTTTGGAAAGTTTGTAACCATGGGTTAAACGCCAATTTAAAATAAATTCTGCCCCGGCCTTTAGGTTGGAAAGTGAAAAGCCCCAAACAAAGGGCTTTAGCCGTTAATGATTTTTTGGTCTCATTTGCCTCTCTTTAACGCCCAAACAGTATGAATACAGGTTTTTAAAATAAAGCATAAACACACTTTGCCCGAAATGAAGCTGGTCCGGTTGACTTAATGGCTAAAGCCATTTCACCGGGCTAAGTTCATTCACCGAACTATAGGGCGGAGTAAAAATTACAACTTCTGAAGAAATTAAAAAATGCAAGGTGTAAGTAAATTTACACTGCTAAGATTTTTCAGAGAAATCATTGATTGTTTTTCAATCACTATGAAAACCGCTTCTGAAAAATGTCTTGCACCCGCCTATTAAAGCTTGAATGGCTCCCAAATTTTAATTTAAGGTCCTGTTTCCCTTTTAAATTTGCCTAACAAACCAACAGGTAACCTTGCATCCATGGAAATTTTCTTGATCACTTTAGGAGGAGTATTGCTGGTAAGTGGTTTTGTAGGCAGCATACTGCCTGTAATTCCCGGCCCCCCGATTAGTTACGTTGGATTGATAGCTATGCACCTGACTGAAGCCTATGGCTTTACAGCCGAATTGCTGGCTATTTATGGTGTGCTATCTGGATTAGTGGTTTTACTGGACTATGTGATTCCCATTTACGGTTCCAGGCAATTCGGAGCTTCTCAATACGGTATCTGGGGAACCGGAATTGGGGCTATTCTGGGTGCAATATTTTTTCCGCCCTTCGGGATCATTATCGGACCCTTTTTGGGTGCCGTCATGGGTGAAATGATCAAGGGTAAAAACGGTAATGAAGCGTTAAAGGCCGGCCTTGGCTCATTTATCGGGTTTTTGGCCGGGACGCTTATCAAATTAATCGTTTCCGGTTTAATGACTTATCACTTCATTGAAAAATTGCTGAGCGGATGAAACCGGAAGCGTTGAGCAAATCCTTAGAACCGTATCTGGATAGCCATTTTGTATTCAATACGAGGATTCATAAATCCAACCGGTTTTTTGGTGATCAGCAAGTATGGATAAAACGGGAAGATGAGCTTAGCGGGGGTATTATGGGCTCGAAGTACCGGAAATATGCCGGCCTGATACCCTATTTCCTGGAAGGAGGATATGATGCGCTTTGGATAACCGGTAGCGATCAGTCCAATAATGTGTTGGGGTTGCTGCAAATGGCCAATGAATTTCAAATTCCTTACCGGTTATTTCTGCTAAAAGGGAATGACCAATCATTGGTCGGAAATCGCCTTTGGATTTCCCTTTTGGCCAACCCTGAGCAGATCCGTTGGTTGAGCAGGTCTGAATGGGCTAATCGACAAGCGATCATTAACTCGGAAAAAGCAAATAATCCAAACATTTCCCCGCTGATTATACCGGAAGGGGCTGGTTTACCGGCAGCATTGCCGGGAAGCCTTACTTTGGGTATTGAAGTCGCAGCCTATGAAAATGCCCATAACATGTACTTTGACCATATCTTTGTGGATAGTGGTACGGGATTAACCGCCATTGGGTTGATCCTGGCTTTGGGCTGTATGGGAAAAACGGGTAAAACAGTCCATGTCACCTTATTAGCGGGTGACCAGGCTTTTTTTGAGGAGGAATTGGTCTATTACCAAAGTCAGCTAAAAGCATTTATAAATGGGGAAGAGGCAGTTCTTGAATTGCCTGAGATAGCAATTTTCCCCAGCCGGATTGCCCCATCGTTCGGATCGGTAAACACCAATTGCCGAGAGGCCATCCGGGAGTTTGCCAAATCAGAGGGGATCCTAACCGATCCTGTTTACGGCATAAAGCATGCCTACACCTGCCGGGAGCAATTGAAGCACCAAGCCTTAGAAGGGGATAAGCTTTTTATTCATAATGGCGGGGCAATGGGTCTTTCCGGGTACCAAGCGCAAATGGCAAAACTGGCTTAACGAATTTCTACGAGGGCCAATGATCCCTGTTTTTTCAGGAAAAAAAGGTTATGGAGCACATCGCCTTTACTGTTGATTAAATTTACCTGGTAATCATGGTAGGCATTACGTACTTTTTCAACCTTTATAGACCATTGACGGTTTTTGCTGGCTTTTAAAACGGCACAAAAACGTTTTTTCAGGGAATCAACGGCTTTATCCCGGTAAAACCGTTCTAAGGGTTCCCGGTTGATATTGGTAAGTAAAGCAAAGGCAGATGGGCAATCTTTGTGCTGAGTGGGCTGAAAGGTATGCCTTAGCTTTGCCTTTAGGATTCGTTGATCTTTGGTATGGGATTCAAGGTAGCTAAAGGCGGCAAATAACCCTAATAACAGGAACGCATAGGCTAAAAAGAATTTTTTCATGTAACGCTTAAAGCCTTTGGTTTCTTTGCTAATATAAGAATTTTTTGAAAACCAAAGAAAGTTTTCGAATGCTTGGAGTGCACGACATTTTTCCGTATAAAATCTGGGAAAATTTTTTGGCAATAGGCGGCTAAGCAATACTGTTAAGGCTCTCCTGATTTCTTAATTCAAGTTTTGGCCGGACACCTTTTATTGTATACCTTGGGAGGAATGATAGGGAAGCTCAGTAATAAATCCGGCAAAAAAACATAGCTTGAAATATTACAAAAGCGCCTACTTCAAAAATTTTTAGCCACCCGTATGAAACCCGTGGTTTGGGAGTTCCCAAGCTATATTTTGGCAGCCAATTAAGCTTATTTATCCTGACCAAATAGCCCCCTTAGCATTGGATTATTACATCTATTGTTACCACATGAATCGCTGCCTGTCTTTTAGGGTATTTGAAGCGAAACTTTGCTTGTATTCTTTAAAACCTTAAACGGATAGGGGTTTTAAGTGATTGAATCCTTATTTGTTCCCTAATCATAGTTTATGCACTTACCTCAATGGTCCCTTGCATGGTAGGGTAATGCCCAGGATAAGTACAGATGAATTTGTATGTACCCGTCTTATTAAGGGTAAATGCTATTTGGGTTTGTTTCCCTTGTTCCACAACTTTTGTATGGGCCAGGATTTTATCCTTGTTTTCCGGCAAATAACCGGCATCTTTCCCTGCTTTCATTCCTTTATTGGCTACTGTTTTTGCATCTTGCTTTTTGGTAACCACAAAATTGTGTTTCATGGCAGCGGCATCCTCCGGCGCAATGTTTTTGAGGGTTAACTGCACTGTCTGGCCCTTATTCAGTTTAATGACGGAAACATCATACCGCATATTCTGCATGGTGGTCCCGGGTGTCTTAACGGTGATGGCCACCGGGCTGCCTTTTCCCCTTTTATCTACTGTTTTCTCGTTTTTAGCGGTTTTTTGCTTTTTGGCGCCATCGCTTTTAGCACTTTTTTTCTTCTGTTTTTCAGTATTCTGGGTTGCTTTTTCTTGACTACCGTTAGTTTGTTTTTGGCTTCCCCCTCCACAGCCGGATAGGGCTACTAAGCCATTCAAGAAAATAATGACTGCAAGTAATTGATTTGTTTTGATCATAAAGAAGTTTATTGGGTTAGTAAAATAAAGCAACTTTTCTAACATTTAAGCCCTCTTAGTGTTTGCTATTTTAGAAACTTTTTGAATAAGCGATTAAATCATCCTTTTAAAGGTCCCTTAATAAAGAGGTTATGAATTGGCCCTTTGCTTACCCTTTCTCCTTTCGCATTACTTCAGAATAGAAGGTAGTGAGCTCCAGAGCCTCTTTCCATGGCTTTGCCTTAGCCCAGATAAGCCAATAAGTCCTCGGGATGGGCTAAAAAGTTTTTGGCGCCTGCTTTGGTAAGTTCTTCCTCCGGTCTGAACCCCCACTTTACTCCGACCGGTAACATTCCTGCCCTTAAGGCCATTTGGATATCCGAAGGCGTGTCCCCCACATATAACCAGTATTCAGGAGGCAGGTTTTTTTGTCTGGCTATTTCCAGGGCAGCGGTAGGATCGGGCTTTAAGGGGATGCCGTCCCTTGCTCCCATTATTGGGTTCAGGGCCCATTTGCTGAAAAAATGATTCACAATGGCAGTCGTGCCTTCCTGGTATTTATTGGATAATACCGATCTGGGTAATTCTTTAGCCTTCAAATGATCAAGCAGTTCATGAATACCGGGATAAGGACGGCTTTTGACATGCCACCTTTGCTGGTAAATGGCTTTCACCCTTTTCTTAAAAGGCTCATAAAAGGCTTTGTCGTTGACTTTTTCGCCCAATAAATCGATTAAAAGTTGGTCTAATCCGGCTCCTACTAATTGATGGTAGTCCTTTAAATTCCGGGGTTCCATTCCAAACTCCTCCAGGACGTGGTTAACGGAATCCGCAATGTCTTCTACCGTATCCAGCAGTGTACCGTCCAGGTCAAAAATAATTCCTTGGTAAGCCATAAAGTGGATTGAATGAATTTACTGATGATCCCATTTTTCAAACTGGTAAGGGGTTATTTTGGTTCAGCGCTGCTTCTTTCGCCTTTTCACGCAAAATTTTTGGTAGTACTTGGCGGCTTTTTGGAAATCATTTTTGATAGCCTTTTGCCAGGATTGACAGGCTTTTGGTAAGTTATTTTTCATCCGGTGGATGCTTCCTTTCATGAAATAGGTTTTACCGGATTCAGGGTTTATCTCCAACGCTTTGTTGAGGTCCTTCAGTGCCCCATCCAATTTTTTTTGTTTAGCCTTTGCCAGGCCCCGCATCCGGTATGCCTTGAAAGCATTGGGGTAATAATTGAGGTATTTGGTGAAATCCTGGATGGCACCTTTTAAAGCGCCGGTTTCTCCCCTTGACAATCCCCTTTTCATATATGCTTCGGGGTACTCGGGATTGATCATAATGGTTGAATCAAAATCAGCAACGGCTTTTTGATAATTTTTTAGGTAGTGATGGGCGGTTCCTCTGAAAAAATAGGGCCTGTGATCGTCCGGATCAATACGAATGGACTTTGTAAAATCCGAAATGGCTTTTTTATGGTTTTCTTTTTCCAGGTAGGCTTTTCCCCTGTAGTAGTAAGCATTTTCCAAATGGGCCTGCTTATTGACTTTGTCCTTTTTACTGACCAAAGTGCTTAAAACATTAATGGCACCATTGTAATCTTCCAACTGAAAGAACATGTAACCCTTGTTAAAATAAGCCCGGCTATTGTTTTTATTCAGATCAATGGCTTTGTTGTAATCAGCCAGTGCTTTGTTGAACTGGCTTTGGTCCATGTAGCAAATGCCTCTATTGACATAAGCCCTGGCGAAATCTTCTTTAAGGGAAATGGCTTTGTCAAAATCCGCTATGGCTTTTTGTAGGGCTTTCTTTTTTTGGTAGGTCATACCACGGGCCAGGTATCCTTCCGGTCTTTTCGGATATTTATCAATGAATTGATTAAAACGGTCTAAAGCTTTGTTGACCTGGTCTTTTTTAAAAGCTTCATAACCTTTCTTATACGCATTGTCGTCAGATTCCATGGTTATCTGGGCTGCACTGCTAAAGAAAATGGAAAGGCCAATGAATAGTGATATGAGTATTCGCATGATGATCATTTTGTATAGGTTCTTAAATAAAACGTTAGGCAAACCATCCGGGTTGCTTAATCTACAAAAAAAGCACCAAAAACCAAATTCAAGACTGTTTCATTGACGCGTAGGCCCTGTAGCAGGTGGTCATAGAAATTTCCCATGAAATGGCTGAATAAGTAGAGAAGGTTAACAAAACCTCAATCTTTCGAGCTACTTCATCGAGCAACGGCAGGGCTAATGGAGAAGCCACAATGGTTTGCTGATCAGCTTTTAGCTTATATGTACTTTTATTTTGTCTGCACAAAACAAAAGTACCAAAAAAAGCACTCTTGGATAGAATCCATTCATTGGAAAATCTCCAATGAATAAACGTAAGACAGGGCACGGTTTTATCAAGAGCATTAAGTATCTAAGCAATACTTGGGGTTTAACCGTGCCACGCCTCTGGTCTAAATAAACGCAATGGAAAAAATGAAATATGAGCAATGTCATTGTTTTCTTAAAGTGGATTTACGTTATTTGTAAGAAGATTTGACGGCCATGGGAAACGACAATGCCAAGTCGTTGTTAATAATGTGGTAAGGTTAGTAAGGAAAAAACGAAAGGGTAAGAACTTATACAAGAAGGATGTCAAAAGTTATAGGAGTTGAGCTGAGCCATCAGGATGCTCCGATCCAAATCAGGGAAAGTGTTGCCCTTAACAGGGAGGAGACGATTGAAGCGTTGCAGGACCTTAAAAATTACCTGCGTGAGGCCCTTTTTGTTTCTACCTGTAACAGGCTTGCGCTTTATGCCTACCATGATGATCACGCTCCTCTGATGGAATTTTTTAACCGGTTCGGGGATCTCAGTCCTTATTTAACCATACTTGAACACGAGTATTCTGTTGCTGAACACCTTTTTTCCACAGCAGCCGGTTTGAAATCCCAGGCTTTAGGAGAACACCAGATTTTAGGTCAGGTTCGGGATTCCTATTATATAGCCCAGGAGGCGGGGACCCTGGGGCCTGTTCTTCATGAATTGGCTAAAAAGGCTATTCGTGCAGGAAAAAGGGTAAGAGGCGAAACCTTTATTGGCCAAACCCCAGTTTCCCTTTCTTCGGTTGCCTTCGAGCTCATTAATAAGCAATACAACAATCTGGAGGATGCACGGATCCTTGTCATAGGAACTGGTGAAATGGCATCCCTTTTACTAAAGATCCTGTCAAAACACCGCCCGGGTCATGTTAAAGTGGCCAGCCGGTACATTGACAGAGCCAGAGAAGTTGCCGAAGCTTACAATGCAGAACCGATTACTTACGATCAGATCATGGATCACCTTAAGGATGAGGAGGTTATTGTGGGTGCATCCAATGTTCAGGACCCCATTTTAAGTAAAGAATCATTGGAGCAAATTGCCATTAATCATCCCCTAACATTCATTGATTTAGCCGTGCCTCGTAATTTCAGCATGGATTTAAACCAAATCCATCAGGTTTCCTTGTATGACCTGGACCAATTAAAAGACATGACCCTTGAAGGGCTTAAAAATCGTAAGAAAGAAATTCCAAAAGCCAACGCGGTGATCAAGGAAGAGGTAGAAAGCTATGAAGAATGGCTGAATACCAATCGCCTCAATCCGGTAATATCTAACTTTTACCAAAACCTGGAGGACATTAAACAAGAGGAGCTGGACTGGGTCAAGCCTAAATTGGGCGAACTCAATGATCAGCAAGAAAAGGTTCTGGAGAAAATGGCTCACCGTATGGTTCGTAAAATCACCAAGGATCCCATCCATACGTTGAAGAATTATGCCAAGGATCCGGATGACAATAAAACGGAAATCCAAACCTTTCAGGAGATTTTCAACCTCAAGGATATTCGGATCAATATTCCCAAAAAGCGGATAATTGTGGGTACCCGTGGCAGTAAACTTGCCATGGCTCAAACCAATATGGTTTTAAACGAGTTGAAACAAGTCGCACCGGATTATGAATTTGTGACCAAACCCATTAAAACCAGCGGTGACCGGGGCAATGTCCAAACAATAGGGGCCTTTGTGAAAGAAGTGGAATTGGCCTTGCTGAATGAAGAGATTGATATTGCCGTTCATAGTTACAAGGATTTGCCTACAAAATTACCTGAGGGTCTTGAAATTTCAGGAGTGCCCAAACGGGGTGATGTGAGGGATGTGCTTATTTCCCGTGATAACGTCAAATTACAGGATTTGCCTGAGGGATCTGTTGTGGGCACAAGCAGTTTGCGAAGGGCCATTCAGATATACCATATCAATCCGGGTTTAAAAATCAAGCCAATCCACGGAAACATTGTAACCCGTATAGGCAAGATCGATAGTGGAGAGGTAGATGCCATTTGTATAGCCGGTATAGGATTGCAACGAATTGATATGTTTGACCAGGCTTCCCAGCTTTTTAATACCGATGAATTTGTCCCTGCTGTAGCACAAGGTGTGTTGGCAGTGGAAACGCGGGAACGGGATAAAGAAATGAAGAAGTTGGTTAGCCGGATCAATCATAAGCCTACTACTAAAGCCATCAAAGCCGAAAGGACTGTGCTTATTGCCTTAGGCGGTGGTTGTCGTTTGCCCTTGGGTGCTCACGCCAGTGTCAAGGGGGATCAGATATCCATTGACGCCATTTACGGGAAAGAAGATGGCTCTATATTAAACAGGGAAGAGGTGACTGGCCATGTTGAGGAAGCTGAGAACCTTGGTAAGGTTCTGGTTGATAAAATTTCCCAATTCCATGAGCAATGAAAATGATGCCCTTGGCGGTAAAAGGATACTTGTTACAAGTCCTGATAAGCAGGGAGAACGTTTAAGTGAGCTTATCAAGCAAAAGGGAGGGTTCCCTTTTTTAATGCCCGCCATTGAAATAAACCTGAAGCCACTGGAACCGGAAGAATTGGCTGATGTGAAACCCTTTTCAAAGTTCGAATGGTTGGTTTTCACCAGTGCAAATGGGGTTAAGGGGTTTTGCCAAAATTTCGGTACATTGGATCAAGCATTAAAAGACCCGGATCAACCCAAAATTGCAGTTGTGGGCGATAAAACCCAAAAAGGGGTTGCCGATTATAAAGCGGAAGCGGATTTTATTCCGGAAGAAACCAATGCCAGGAAATTAGGGGAAACTCTGCCTGCAAAGCCGAGTGACAAGGTCCTTTGGCCTACTGGTAATGTAGCCAAACCGGATTTAAGGGAAGGTTTGGAAAAACGCCATGTAGAAGTAAAAACGCTTACTGTCTATGAAACCCATAAGCGCGTAATCCCTAAAGATTCCCTGGAAACGGTATTGAATAAAGGCGTAAATGCGATTCTCTTTACCAGCCCATCCGGCATTGAAGGTTTTTTTGAAAACCTTGAGAGGCATAACCTGAAAACCGGTGATGCCATTTTTGGATGTATTGGTGAAAGTACTGCCCATGCCCTTAAAAAACAAGGCCGAATTCCGAATGTTATTCCTGAGCATAAATCGATAGAGGGTTTACTTGCGGGTTTGGCCAACCACTTGAATAAATCGAAAGCCAAGAATGAAATTTGAACCGTTAAACGATATCTTATGGAACAGCGTATAATTTCCCATTATCAGTTATTCAAACTTGATCAATCTTTTTGGGAGCTGGATGGCCGGGAAAGGAATGGCGTCATTCAAAATTGGGCGGCAAAACTTAAAGAAAGTGTCCAATCAGCTTATTTTTACCAGGTATTCCCTTCCCGTGATGAATGGGACATAATGGTTTGGCTGAATAATCAGGCTGAGGAAAATGAAGTCCCTGATCAGTATTTTGAAAACGTGGGCTCTGCCATGAATTTATTTCGTCAATACATTAAACCCGGCCTAAGTTTATGGGGTTTTACCAAACCTTCCACCTATACCCAGAATAAAAGAAATCCTCAGGAAATAGACCCTTTTGACGATGATTCAAGAACACCTTATTTTATCGTGTATCCTTTCGTTAAGACCATACCATGGTATTTGGAAGATTGGGAAACCCGAAAACAAATGATGCAGGAACACATCAAGATGGGTAAGCAATATCCCGAGATCACCCAATTGCTTTTGTATTCCTTTGGATTGCAAGATCAGGAATTCATTGTTTCTTATGAAACGGAGAATTTATCCCAGTTTTCTGATTTGGTTTATGACCTCAGAAAATCGGAAGCCAGGCGTTATACTGAGCGTGATACCCCTATTATTACCGGAATATACAGAGATACCGAAAAATTAGCGAACATTTTCAGTTAAAATCAAAACCTATGGACTTCAAGAATTCCCGGATTTTATTTGATGATGCCCGGAAACATTTGGTCGGAGGTGTGAACAGCGGGGCACGTGCTTTCAATGCTGTAGGGGGTAATCCTTTGTTCATGGAGAAAGGAGAAGGTCCCTACATTTACGATGCTGATGGAAATGGCTATTTAGACTTTGTGAATTCATTCGGCCCGCTAATTCTTGGTCATAATCACCCGGAAGTAAGCCCAAGGATAAAGGAGGCGGTTGAAAAAGGGACTTCATTTGGGGCCTCTACCGCATTGGAAATCCGGGTGGCCGAATTAATAAGCGAAGGATTCCCTTCTATTGAAATGACCCGGTTTGTGAATTCCGGTACTGAAGCGGCCATGAGCGCTTTACGATTAGCCAGGGCCTACACGGGCAGAAATAAGGTAATTAAATTTGCTGGTTGCTATCACGGGCACGTGGATGCCCTGCTTGTACAGGCGGGATCCGGTGTGGCTACTCAGGGAATGCCCGGTAGCAAAGGAGTGCCTGAAACCTATACCCAAGATGTGATAGTCGCTGAGTATAATGACATCAATGCCGTCAAACAAATTTTTGAACAATATCCTGAAGAAATTGCTGCTGTCGCCATTGAACCTGTTACGGGTAACATGGGTGTCCTTAAACCGGAAAATCGCTTTTTGAAGGAGCTTCGGGAAGTTACCAATCATTATGGTGCGCTTCTCCTTTTTGACGAGGTGATGTCGGGTTTTCGTTATCATTTCGGAGGGGCACAGGGTGCTTATGATATAGAACCGGATTTAACCATGCTTGGCAAAATCATTGGCGGGGGTTTGCCGGTTGGCGCTTTTGGCGGAAAGCGATCTGTAATGGAAATGGTCTCACCGGAAGGTCCTGTTTACCAAGGAGGTACCCTGTCGGGTAATCCCATTGCCATGACTGCCGGTTATTATACTTTGAAAACCTTAAAGCAGAATCCGGGCTTGTATGACCATCTGCATAGCATGGCGGCCAAATTGGAAGACGGCTTAAAAAGCATAGGTAAGGAAACCAGTGTGCCATTGCAGGTAAATCGGTTTGGTTCTATGATGAATCCATTTTTCACCGATGAACCGCTCCAAAATTTTACGGATGTCAAAAAAAGCAATACCGAGCAATTCAAACAATTTTTCTGGAGTTTGATTGAAGAAGGGGTATGGGTTCCGCCATCGCAATTTGAAGCCTGGTTTCTTTCCACAGTGCTTGATGAAAAACACATAGATCATACCCTGGAAGCCACCCGAAAAGCCTTTAAACGCCTTTGATAAACCTTAAAGCCACAGGCCATGAAATGCATTCATTTTAGGTACCCCTTCATTTTCATGCTTTTAATAGGCATCTTTATCGGGTCATGTGGCAATAAGGAAGGGGATGATTCTGAGGGTGATCAACAAAACGCTACCCAAGAGAAAAACATTAAAGGCCCTGATTTCAATAAAGATTCTGCTTATTATTTCATTAAGAAGCAGGTGAATTTCGGTCCCCGTGTACCCAATACGCCATCCCATGCCAGGACCGCTGAATGGCTTATCAACAAGATGGAAGCTTATGCTGATAAGGTTAAGGTGCAGGAAGGAAAAGTAACCGCCTACAACGGTAAGACTTTAGGGATTAAAAACATCCGGGCTACATTCAATCCCGATAAAAACAAAAAGGTTTTGCTTTGTGCCCATTGGGATACAAGGCCTTTTGCCGACATGGACACGGTTAATAAAGATAAGCCCATTCCGGGTGCCAATGATGGAGGAAGTGGTACAGGGGTTTTATTGGAAATTGCCCGCAAGCTAAGCCAGAGATCACCGGCTATTGGCGTGGAAATCATCCTGTTTGATGCAGAGGATTATGGAGCCCCGGAGGGTAAACAAAAAAGGGGTCAGGATAATGGCTATTGCTTAGGTTCTCAGTATTGGGCTAAAAGAATTGATCCTAACAAGTATTTTGTCGATTATGGTATTTTATTGGACATGGTGGGTGCCAAAAAAGCCATTTTTAAAAGGGAAGGGTATTCCGCTCAGCATGCCCCCCAAATAATGGATAAAGTATGGAGTACAGCTTATGACCTGGGATATTCCGGTAAATTTTCCTACGAAAAATCTCCTCCTGTAATGGACGATCATGTGAACTTGATCAAGCATGCCAATATTCCGACCATTAATATCATTGACTATGATCCGCAAAGGCCTAAGGGTTTTGGGCATTACTGGCATACTCATGATGATGACATGGATATAATCTCTAAGCAGACTTTGAAGGCAGTGGGCCAAACGGTGCTTGCCACCCTTTTCCGTGAGAAGGGTTTGGAAAATTAGTAGGTAAACTTCTCGGTGATTACAGGGAATCTGCGAAATTTACAATGTTTTGGGCCATGTTTTCCCAGGAATATTTTTCTTTATATTGCTGAATATTGTTTCCCAAAGCATGGTTTTTTTCGAAAAATTCCCGGATTTTTTTTGTGATGGTCTCAGGTGTGGGTTCTGATGCGATCAGGCCAATATCGCCTCGTTTCACGATTTCTTTTAATCCGCCCACATCGGTTACTATCACCGGCATATCAAAATGTAGCGCAATGGAAAGGATACCGCTTTGGGTAGCCGATTTATAGGGAAGGACATTCACATCTGCTGCCGAGAAAAAGACCGGTACTTCCTGGTCTGCTATGTAACGAAAATTAAGGTGTACCCGATTTTCAAGGCCTAAGGTGGTCACCAGGTTATGGTAGTATTCCGGATCACCATATACCTCCCCGCCAACAAGGAGTTGATAATTTTCAGGCAAATCTTTAAAAGCCTTAATCAGGATATCCAATCCTTTGTACTCCCTTATGAGCCCAAAAAACAAAACGGTGTTTTTATCGGGGTCAAGTCCTAATTGTTGTTTGGCTTTTTCTTGAGGGATTTTATCCCCAAAATGGTCGTAAACAGGATGGGGATTGAACAAAAATTCTGCATCAGGCTTGATTTGAAGCAAGTCTTTTTTAACGGCCTCACTCATGACGACAAAACCCGAATTTCGCTTCAGAAAATACTTCGTTAAGAATTTATCTCCGGGCCTGGTTTCATGAGGGGTTGCATTATCCAATATGGAAATAACCCTGGTCCCTTTTTTCATCAAATGGCCGGCAACGGTACCCAGGGAAGGCCCGAAAAAGGGCATCCAAAATTTCATGACCAATAAATCCGGCTTGAAAGCCGCTATTTTTCGGGCAGCTGTCAAATAGGTGAAGGGATTGATACTGTCCAATACCTGCTCTGCCTCGATGGCAGTGGAGGTATCATCCTGGTCTGTCACAAATTGGCTTTGGCCTGGAAAAAGCAAGTCCGGGTATTGACGGGTGAAAGTATAGGCTTTGGTTTCGTAACCTGTTTTTTCAAAACCGCGGAAAAGGGAAGCATTGAATTGCGCAATGCCACCGCGAAAGGGATAAAAGGTGGATAAGTAAGCTATCCGTTTAATCATAAGGCAGGTGCCTTTCAATGGCTTGGTAAACAGTTTCGACCGGTATATCTTTCATACAATGGCGTTCCCGGGTGCAGTATTGCCCGTAAAAATCATCGCAGCCTGTCGGTGGTTCAATGATTTCTCCCCTGTTGTATAATTCGTACTCGTGGCTATTGAAAATATTGTTGAAAAGTATGAGTGGCTTTTTTAGCCCGATGGCTATATGCATCATCATGGAAACAGCCGTTACGATCACATCACAGTGGTCGGTGAGGGCAATGAACTCTTGAAGAGGGTATGTGCCCGGATAATAAGCACCTGTTACCTTGGCGTAATGTTGGTTTTGCTCGTCTTCTTCCGGTCCACCCAAAATCAAGGGGTAATACCCATCTTTTTGAAGCCGTTGAATCAAGTCAACCCAGTAATCGGAAGGCCATAAGCGGGTTAGCCAGCGATGACCGCACCCCGTATTCAATCCAATAATCGGCTTTCCTCCGGCTTTTTCCCTAAGTGCTTGCCATTTGTCAAAATATTGCTGGTCACGGTCAAGAACGTATTCTTCACCATGAAAATCCATGTGAAGGATCTCGAAAATCTCTTCCAGGTAGCTTTTTGTGTTGGCCTGGGAATGTTCATCAAAGAGGCCGGTGATTAGTTTATGGGTGGCCGCTTCTGTGGCTACCCCTATGTGACCGTTCTCCAGTGTAAATCCATACTTTTCCCGGGCTTTGACATCATTGAGTAAAGCGCAGGCTTCCCAGTCCTTATCCAAATTGGTCGCAAGATCAAATTCCTGGTGGCGTAATATGTAGGAAGATTTAAAGTCAAAGGGATAAATCGCATCAATTTGACCGGCCGGTAAAATATCGGGTGTATTGGTTATCCAGGTAATATGGCAACCCGGGTATTCTTTCCGGAAGCGTTCAAGCAGGGGTGTTGTGCGTATGACATCCCCTATAGCAGCCAGTTTAATAATAAGAATGCGTTTAGTGACGGGATCGTATTCGTCACATTCACAAATTTTGCCCCTTAACTTATTGGGTTTGCAGGGAATATCCCCTTTAAAATGCCGGCAATCAAATTTGACATCGGAAAGCTTCATAGTGACCCATTAATAAAAATGCCTTTGAAGGCATCAAAAATAGGTTAAAAGCCGATGATTTTCAAAATTCTCATTGAGCCTTTTTTGGGTTGCCTTTTCGCTTAGGATTAATGGGTTTGTAAAAGATGGCTGGGTTAATTTGAGGACGCTTTTATTTCGGGTGGTTCATCTTTTGGTCATTTTTGGCAGGGCCAAAAGGCCTTTAATCAGGCAAAGACTAAAACGATCAGTCTGAGCCTAAGCTATGGGTATAAAGTCTAAAGCTTGGGAGTTTCTAAGCCACGAATTTCATTTCCGTGGCTTAAAAAAATTTTTATACAAAAATCTCCCACTAACCAAGCTATTTTTAATAGTCTGAAAATCAATTTTTTAAATTGTTTTTTGCTAGAATTTTATAGGGGAAATATCGTGCATCCCGGGCTTTTTTGATTTCAATAAACCGGAATGTAGGTTGTAAATTTGAGGATTCACAAAAAAAACCGGGCTTTATGCAATTGGTTATTGGCAGTGATCATGCAGGTTATGATTTAAAAGAACACCTGGAAAATTGGCTTAAGGGTAAAGGCTATCATGTTGATGACTTTGGAACCCACTCCAGCGATAGTTGTGATTATCCGGATTTTTCCCACCCAGTGGCTGATGCAGTGGAAAAAGGTGAATATGACCTTGGTATTGTCCTGTGTGGATCGGCTAATGGCACTTGTATGACCGCCAATAAACATCAGGGCATAAGAGCTGCTTTATGCTGGATACCCGAAATCGCTCGCTTAGCTAAAGCGCACAACAATGCCAATATGGTTTGTATTCCCGCCCGCTTTGTTGACCAGGAAAATGCTGAGCTTATCACCGAAACCTTTTTAAAAACCGATTTTGAAGGGGGTAGGCATGAAAAAAGGGTGGCAAAGATACCCGCACACCAGGCTGACCAATCCACCTGATTAAGGCTTAACTAACCCAATAGAATAGTGGGTTAAATTTTCTGACCCATTGAGCCTCTGAAAGTCACTTATGAGCGATCGTTTAAGGTGATCGGGGACCCATCCGCCCTTAATGATGATAAAAAGTATCGTTTAAAGATTCTTTCTATTGATCAGCTCTTAAGGCCAAATATCCGGACAAGCAGTAGGAAGTATTTTCAGAACTATCCGGACCTTTAATTAGATCCTGAGGTTTTGTCTTTATTAGAAATTATTAGGAAATCCTTATCCGTGTTAAATTCAACAGACGGTTCCCTTGCTTATTTTGCCAATAGCATTAATCCACTACAGGCAAAGAATATGGTTTAAACCTTACCTTTAGGGATCCCGGGTTTTTTCAATGGACTTTAATTGTTTTAAAATTATTGGTCGAAGTTTATGTCGAATTGGCAGTTTTTTCCTCCAAATTAGTCTAAAAAAGCTATAAAATTAAGGAAATATTTTTAAAATTGGCCTTGACTTTTAATATTAATATTCTCTTAATAGTCATTTAACCTTTGGATCAAAGTTGAATTTAACCTTTGATTCATGGGCTTTAAACGGATTAAGGTTTTTTCAGGAAGTTTTATAACCGTATTTCGGAGGTGCCTTATATATAAGTAAAATTTTGCTAAACAATTCTTAAACTATTCCTATGTTACGCTTTTCCTTTCGAATCATGGGTATTTTACTCGCATTAGCAATCTTTAATGGAAGTGACAATATTGTATTAGCCCAATCGGTTATTGCGCAGCAGGATTTTGACGGATCCACACCCAAATGGGATTACCATTCCAATGTCCCTTTTTTTGATAACACGTGGGGAAGCGATGGACGATATGATGATGTTCCCAGTTCAGCGTGGAGTGGAAATTTAAATTTTAGTAGTCTGTCGGGTAAAGTGTTGGGTATAAATGATTTGGATGATGAGGGGAATAATGGTACGGAAAATACTGCTAAAGTCACATTCGAAGAACGAAATGTAAGCGGCTATCAAAACGTAAAAATCACATTCGATTATGATTTTGAATCTTTTGACAAATTCGAATATGAAGTGTTCGAAGACGGGTCCGGTCAAGGGTTGCAGACCTTAGTCAATGGCAATACCAAACAAGGTAACCAATCCATTTCAATAAGCAGCAATACTCAGAAAGTGAAATTGGTTTTTAGGATAAAGCAAAATAGTGCTTCTGAATATGGCGGAATTGATAATATTCAATTAAAGGGTAATCAAAAGAGCCAATCCGAGCCGGCCAATCAACCAAATAATTTTAAAGCGTCCCCAGAAAACAATAGCCAGATAGAGCTGACCTGGACAGATGCCAGTGCCGGTCCTCAAGCGCCGGACGGTTACCTTATAAAAGCCAAAAACGCCAATACCATTTCCGCTCCGAGTGATGGCTCAGATCCGGTAATTGATGATGACCTCTCTGATGGAAGCGGTACCGTAAAAGTGGGTCATGGTTCGGGTGGTTCTTACGCTTTTACGGGCTTAAACCGGGATACGGAGTATCATTTTCAAATCTGGTCATTTACAAATGCCGAGGGCAATATTGATTACCTTAATAGCAATAGCAGCCCTGCCTCTAACGGCCCCACCGCAAAGGATACTACCCATGAAGACAAAGATTTCTACACCGAGTCTTTTGAAACAGGTTCGGGGTTTAGTTATCCGAACGGTAATGGCCATTCCGGAGAAGATATTTTTGACCGCACAGATTTAATTGGTTATGATGCTACAGCGGATTTCATTTATTCAGGTTTGGATCAATCCTATTACATAGCAGGTGAAGACATAAACGGTACTTTAAGTACTTCAGAAGGGCAGGTTAAGATTACCGATGTTGATATTAGTGACTACCGGGATTTGAAAATAAAAGGAGATTTTGCATCTGGTTCCAATTCCGGTATTGAAAACAGTGATTTTATTTCCGTGGAGATAAAAATAGATAATGGTAGCTGGAAAGAGGTTGGGCGTTTTGAAGGGAATGGTAACAATAGGTTTGGTGAAGATACCGACCTGGACGGAACGGCTGACGGTACAGAGCTTGACGGGGAATTCGAAGAATTTGTATGGTCTTTTTCCGGTAATGGGAATGACCTGGATATCCGTATCAAAATGGATATGAATGGCGGAGACGAGGAAGCTGCTTTCGACAATATACGGGTAGCCGGTGAATCGCTCAAAAGATGGGATGATGGAGCTTCAGGCAATTCGGATTGGAGTAGCGCTGATAATTGGAATCCCAAAGGAGTACCCAACCGGAATGATAGCGTTATTTTCGATGATACCCACTTATCGGGTGATTATACGGTAACCATTGACCAAAACCTGAACCAGAAGAAAGTGCTTTCAATGGATATAGTACCGGGTTCAAACCAGTCTATTACCGTTAAAAGGGCTTCTGGTTTAAACAGTTTTCAACTTACAGGCGGTAATGATAAAAATTTACTTGTGATTGAAGGCAATGCCACTTACATAGATAAAAACAAAGAAGGCTTGGCAGAAAATTTTGACCAGGGAAATGGCAATATATTGGTGAAAGCCGATGGCACTTATAAGGTGAATAACCAAAGCAGTGGTCAATTTAGCACGGCTTCCCTGGTGGATGCATTGGCTTCTGCCTCCAGTACAAAGGGTGAGGTTGTTATTCAGTCAGTGCAGCAAACCCTATCAGCTTCCGGTAAAACCTATCCGACTCAATTAACCCTTAAGCGGAATACAAACGCATCCAATAATCCCATACAATATAAAACTGGGGGTTCTAATGATTTTACCATTAAAGGAGATTTCACGGTAGGTGATGATGTGACCTTTAAAGGTAAAAGTGGTCGAAGTGGGAATTTAGTGATAAAGGGCGATTTAGCCCTTAAAAACAATTCAGACATCAATTTGAATACCGGAAGCCAGGAGTTGGTTTTAAAGGGAAGCAGTCAACAATCCTTAACAGGGTTAAGCCAAATTGCGACCTTTACAGTGGATAATAGTAATGGTGTAGATCTGGATGAAAGCTTGACTGTTAACGATCAATTAAACCTGACCAATGGGGTTTTAAACCTTACCAATAGTAGTGATGTACTAACCATAGAAGACGATGTTACTGTTAGTCCTTCTGGTGGGAAAAGTACATCCTATGTGGATGGAACCGTTAAGAAAAAAGGCGATGATCAATTTACTTTTCCTATTGGAGATGGTAATAAATGGGCGAAGCTGGAAATATCCGCTCCATCGAACACCACAGATGCATTTAAAGCAGGATATAACAACAGTGGTTACACCAATACATCCTCTATGGCACCACAATCCAATAACCCTAATAACAACCCTCAGCTTAACAATGTGAGTGACGTGGAATATTGGACCTTAGATAACACCAACGGAAGTCCAACGGTTGATGTGACCCTGCATTGGGAGGATGGGTCCTCTTCGGGCAGTAATATAACCAACCTGAGTAAATTAAAGGTAGCCCATTGGAACAGTAGTAACAGTGAATGGGAAAATTATGGGAAAAGTAGCACCAGCGGAAGTAAATCCGGGTCAGGCAGCATTACATTGAATAACGTTAGTAATTTCAGTCCGTTCACTTTTGGATCCACCTCGAGTAATTCGAATCCGCTGCCTGTAGAGATGCTTTATTTCAGGGCTGAAAAGCAAAATGAGAGGGTTCGGCTTGATTGGGCCACTGCAGCTGAAACCCGGAATGATCATTTTCTGGTTCAACGAAAACAGGCCCATGGAGAGTGGAAAAACATTGGCAAAGTGGAAGGGTATGGCAATGCGACAACCAGGCATGAATACCAATTTTATGATGGAAATCCCTGCCAGGTGAATTATTACAGACTTAAGCAAGTGGATTTTGACGGTACTTTTGATTTTTCCTCAGTAAAGGCTGTGAAGGTTAGCCCTAATGAAGACCAATTTAAAGTGGTAGCCCCTTTCGGGGAAAACCCTTATATTGAATCCGATGTCGCAAAAAAGCAAGCCGTGCAAATCCGTGTTTTAAACCTGGAAGGTGATCTTTTGGAACAAAAGGAAAAAAATGTGTATCCGGGTTCCGGACGAGTAAAAATACCGGCTTGGGATCAATTGGCCGGTGGCACTTATCTCTTAAGAATCCTCAATGACCATAGTGTCCATACGAAAAAATTAATAAAGCATTGAGGGAAATTAATCTATTCTTATGCTGTCTTTTCTTGCATAAGCATTTCGCTCAGAAGGGTCTTGATTCCTTGAGACCAATTCTGCGAGGAAACCAGTGAGAAACAACTGGGTTCCTATTATTACTGCCGTCAAAGCTAAGAAAAACAATGGCCGGTTTACTACTTCTCTGACCTGGTAATGATAAACCAAGGAGGCCATAACTTTTTCCCCAATAATCCATAGAGCAATGATGGCGCCAAAGATAAAGGTGAATGTACCGAGGGTCCCGAATAAGTGCATGGGTTTTTTACTGAACCGGGAAACAAAAAGGATAGAGAGCAAATCCAAAAATCCATTGATAAATCGCTCAGTACCAAATTTAGAAGCCCCATATTTTCTGGGTCTATGATGGACGACCTTTTCCCCGATATTGGTAAACCCGGCCCATTTGGCTATAACAGGGATATACCGGTGCATTTCTCCATAGACTTCAATATTCTTAACCACTTGCTTTCGGTAAGCCTTAAGGCCACAATTAAAATCGTGAAGGTTAATGCCTGTAAGTTTGGCCGTTACCCAGTTAAACAACTTCGTGGGCAGGGTTTTAGTAACCGGATCATACCGTTTTTTCTTCCATCCGGAGATCAGGTCATAGTGATTATTTACCAGCATTTGGTAAAATTCCGGTATTTCTTCCGGGCTATCCTGTAAATCGGAATCCATGGTAATGACCACTTCCCCGTTAGCTGCTTTGAAACCGTCATTTAGGGCTGCTGACTTGCCATTGTTTCTGATGAAACTAATTCCGCGGACCTGATTATTGTTTTCCGCAATATGCCTGATGGTTTCCCAGCTTTGGTCTTTACTGCCGTCATCAATGAAAATAACCTCGTAGGAGAAACCCTCCCTTTCCATTACCTGATGGATCCAGTTTGTCAGGTCGTATAAGGAATCAGCCTCGTTATAAACCGGTATAACAATAGAAACATCCATTCCGGATCAAGCTTCAGGTTCTTTTTTGATGAAAGCGGCAATGATTAACGCAACCACACAACTTAACAAACTAAAAATAAATGTCAGGAAAAGGGCATGAAAAACGGTGAAACTGGAATTCCTGATGTTTTCAATCTGCTTTTGGATTTGCTCCTTATTGGCATCTTTTTGGGACAGGGTTTCTTTTAAGCGTTCTATGGTAATTTGTTTTGTCTCTTCTTGTAAGCTTGGGTCTATGAAATTAAATAGTAAGTAGTAAAATGCATGGTAAATCACCACTACGATAACAAATGTAATGACTACACTGAAAACGGCATCCTTAAACTCAAGAATACCGTCATTGTTTTGCTTTTCCTCTAAACCGGCCCTTATACCGAGGGCAATGTTCAGGATTAATAGTAAGCCAAATACCACAAGGCTATATTGAGGGTCCGTAAAATTTTTTACACCGGTCATGTAATAAAAAATAAGGACAAGGATGGTCAGTAACCCTCCCGTGATACCATACTTGACAGAAGGGTTTTGCCAGATGCTAGCATATTTTATCATGAATAAGAATCGGGATTTAATTTGATCAAAATTAATAAAACATCGATAATCAGGCTTCTATACTTTCTCAAACTTACCGTTGTTGACGATTCCCATGGCTTTTCCCTTCATTTGCTTGTTAAAGTAAAACGTATTCCTTGATCTGGACTTATTGGTTTTTTCATTCAATTCCCATTCCCAATCCGGGTCAAAAATTGTTAAGTTAGCCAGTGCATTTTCCTGCAAGGTACAAGTCGGAATACCGAGAAGGTTTCGCGGTGCTTTGGTGATTTGTTTTATTATGGTGTTTTCAAGGGTTTGCTTACTAAAGGCTTTTTGTAGAAGGGGGAATAGAATCTGTACGCCTATGGCTCCATCCTCTGCAAGGGGGAATTCACATTTTTTATTTTCATAGAGTACAGGGGTATGATTGGATACTACGGTATCTACAATGCCTTTTTCCAATCCTTCTTTTAAGGCATCCCTATCACCTTTGGTTCTTAATGGAGGGGTGTGTTTCAAATTGGTATCGTAGCGCATTAAATCCTCCTCAGAATGAAGGAGGTGGTATATAGAAACATCCGCTGATACGGGCAATCCTTCATTTTTAGCTTTCTGAATTTGGTCCACACTTCTTGATGTGGTGATGTTTGCAAAATGAACCCGCGCCCCTGTATACCTCGCCACTTCAAGATCTCTGGCAATGGCAATGTGCTCAGCGATTTCAGGATCACCTTTTAATCCGAGTAATACATTGGTAGTGCCTTCATTCATTTCTCCGCCCTCCTTTAGTTCAGCATGCTGAGGGTGTAGCATTAATAAACCATCAAAACTCCTGGTATACAACATAGCCCTTTTAAGGAGGCCTGCGTCTTTTATAGGTTTCGGACCATTTGTGAAGGCCAATGCGCCTGCTTCCCTTAAGTCCAGCATTTCGGTGATTTCATCCTTATTGTCAGGTTTTGAGATGGTGGCGAAAGGCAAAATCTCTGTAGGAGATTCAGGGCGCTGATTGTTAATATATTGGATTTGTGCTTTGGAAGAAAGGGGGGGTGATGTTAGTGGTGAAAGCCCTACCTGGGTAATGCCCCCTGCTGAGGCTGCCCTGGTACCGGATATTAAATCTTCCCGGTTTTCCTGACCCGGATCACAAAAATGAACCTGCATATCAATCCAGCCAGGCGAAATGTGGCAATTTTCCCACTCAATGGTTTCCTGTTTCTCTTCAGCTTTAATGTCATCAGCAATATTAGTTATGGTTCCATGCTTGATTAATACATCTTTTTGTTGCTGATGATATGGGGAATCCGGATCTATCAGGGTTCCTTTTTTGATAAGTATTTCCATCCTAAGGCAAAATTTTTAATAACAAGACCTCTATCAAAAGCAATCCTAAAGCTAACCAAAGGAAGGTTTTCCAGAGAAATTGCCCTTTTTGAACCTCCTTAATTTTATGGGAAAGGTTGGCATATTCTCCTGAAACCAAGTTGACATTGTTTTCCCGGGTAAATCGCTTTAACCTTTGTTTGGAATAAGTAGCCATTTGAGACTCATCCCTGTTAAAGTTAAAGGCGAAGTGGGGTATGTTTTTGTCTTCCTTTGTTCCTTTTTCCCGGTTATTGGGTAATAAACGATATATGCCTGCTTCCGGAATTTGGTTATTGATGTATAACCGCCAATTTCCGGCTTTTCTTTTTTGTGGGGGAATTACTTCGAAATCCCCTTTTACAAGCTTGAAAACTTTATCTTGATTGGTTTTCTTTTTATCCACTTCAATCACTTGATTTTTACCGATTTTATAAGCCAGTTGCCTTGGTTTTTCCTGGTAAAAGGCCATTTTGTAAATCATGGGTACAAAAATGGCATTTTGGGTCATGTTACTCCATTCTTTATCAAAAGGAATTGCTGAAACAAAAATGGTCCCTTGTTGATAGGGATAAAGGCTTAGCAGGCTTTGGCCTTTGTTAAGTTTCATTAATACCCTTTCCCGGGTATTGGCAAAACTTGTGGATTGGTAAAATTTTTTGGCTTTTGGTAACCTTACGTTATCCGGAATTTCTTCGAATACATCCTGAAAAAGAGGGTGATCAAAATTCACATGGGTTACTGATTGCTTTTGCTTTGAAATGCCCGTAAACTCATTAGCATTTACCGTATTTAATAATTCAGAGTAGGGCATTTGATTAGCCGCAGCATTGCTGGGAGGGAGTAATAAGGTATTCCCACCTTCTTGTACAAAATCCTTTAACTCGGCCACCAATCCAGAGGAGGGGTTGCTAAGCTCATTAAGTATTATAAAATCATACTCAGGAAAAGCGGAATAATCAAGGTTCCCTTTTTTTCGGTTATCTACCTGGAAATAGGGATCGGTTCCAAAACCCGCATTTAAATAAGGGTTGTTGCTGTTACGGTTTATCACCAGTACTCGTGCCTGCTTTTTGACCGGATAACTAATAAAGTATTTATCATCAAAGGTAATGGGATAATCCTTAATTTCTAAGTATCCTGTATTCCAACCTGTTTCGCCTACTTTGAAGACAATCTGACCCTGAGTACTTTCTCCGGCACCAATATTTTTGGTAGCCAATCCTTTTTGTTGTTCATTAATGGTCAATTTTACAGTCAGGTCTTCAATTTTTTCATCTCCCGTGTTTTTTAAAAGGAATTTCAATGTGTTGTTTTGGTTGACCTGAATGGTTGGAGAGGCAAGCCATGCGCTATCGATAAAAAGATTGGCTTTTTTACTGGCATTTAGGGGGATAAAGTAATATTGAATATTAGAATCGGTTGCAATGTTCTGTAGCTTGCTCGTTGATTTTTGAAAGTCGGATACAATGAAAGCTATCTTCTTGGCCGCATTTTGTTCCTTAAGAAGTGAGCTTTGCCTTTGGATGACAGTAGCCAAAGGTTTAGCGTTGGGGTTACTTTTAATTTCTTCGATTTGGTTAAAAAAGTCGGCTTTATTAAAAAACTGCTGGTTTTCTACTTTGAATTCGTTAGTTAGTACCTGAAACTGATCGGCTTCCCGATAACTTTGGGCAATTTCCCTGGCCTTTTTCTTGGCGATTTCTATTAAGTTACCTTGCTCACCAACACTTCTCATACTAAAGGAATTGTCTATAAAAATGCTAATGGCATTTTTACCGGGCTCTTTTTGAGCGTTTTCCTTTGGAAAATAAGGTTGGGCAAAAGCCAAAATTAAAGCAGAAAGGATGAGCAATCTTGTTATGAGAACCAGCCAGTTTTTTAACCGGCTTCGGGTTTGTCTTTCCTCTCTTAACTGGGATAAAAAGCGGACATTTGAAAAATAAATGGTTTTAAACCGTCTGAAATAGAAAAGGTGGATAAGAATAGGGATGAGTAAGGTAAAAAAAGCATAAAGAAATTGTGGATAAAGGAACTGCATCAATGCTAAACCCCTGTTGCTAATTGAGGATAATTAAGAAACAAAAAGTGCGCCAATAAAAACCCAATGTTTAGCGCAAAAAAAAGCTGACCTTTTTAAAAGGTCAGCTTTTTTTTGTGACCGAAATTAAAAATTACCTAATATCTTTAGCTTTTCCTTTAAAGGATATGAAACTGGATGCGGTGTTATTTTGATCTTTAGCGACATTGACAATTTTTAGCAAAGCCAGTCCACCGTTGTCCCTTAGATTCACTATGATTAAATCCCCTTCGGACAAGTTTATTAAGGTTTGTGTTGGACTGCCATTTTGGTAGGCTTTAGCCAATTGAATATCATAAATTTCATTAAAATTAATACCACTACCATTTGCCTTTACAAAGTCAGCGGAGGTTTCAGTGGTCCACCTTCTTTCAAATGTAGAATCGGTTTGACTGTCATCAGCAATAGTAGCTTCATTACCTGCACTTCCGCCCGGGTTTACATACCCAGTGGTATTATCCTCGTGGTGAAGGTCATATTTATTATCAGGGGGTTGTTTAGTGGTCTCTTTATGATGAATTGGAATGACTGTGTCACCCCCTGCTTTCTTATACATGTCTTCAATTAATTTTCCAAGGGCCAATGCCCACTCCTTGGTTTTTGAATTATCCGCCTCGTCATTAAGGGTAAATTTTACTTTCACCGAATCCTTGTTGTTAAAATCTTCGTTTTTCAATCGGAAGCCCATTTGAGTACCAGTAGCAGGAACGTTTGAAAAAGTTGCTTCTTTGGTATAGTTGGGCAAAGCTGTATAAGCCCCTCCAACTGGCTTTCTTAAAACTTCCATGCGAAGGTCACTTAAATTGAATTCTGAAGAAGATGACTGTAACGTAAGTCTGAAACCTACAGAATCTCCTGCTTTTGCAATTCCGGCAGGGGTATTTCGAAAGGTTATGGAAGGATCCCCGGTAGTTTGATTATTATTGTTATTGTCATCATCTGTCTTAGGATTACCATTGTCATTCCTGATATCCCGGGATGCATCATCGGGGGTACATCCAAAGCCTACCAAGAATACCAAAAAGACAGGAAACAAAATTGTTAACCGTTTCATAGTACAAATTTTATGGTGTTAACTAATACCTTAATGCATTCTTAAATTCTGGAGTTCCGTGATATTTTCTGAATTCCAAATCATTTTTAGCCCTTTCACGAATTTTGCCATTTTTCTTTACTGCCCTTCTAAGGCTGGTGGTCATTAGTTCTATATTACCTTGTCTTGCACCCACAATGGCCTTCAAGTAATATACATCGGCTGTCTTGTTGGTAATGCATTCAATCTTTTCAAGGGCTTTGTCATAATCTTCCTTGAGGGTATAAGCCAAAGCCACATTGTAGTCGCAACGGTTATCCTCGAAGGTTTTAACCGAAGATTCGTATTTAGCCACTTTGATGTCTAATATCCCGAGGTTATTACTTTCGTTTTTCCCCTGGGTTTTAGCGAACTTGTAATTCATCCTGGCGGTATCGTAAAGCCGAATGTGTCTGTTTGCAACGCCTAAATTATTTTGAATATAGGCATTGTTAGGGAACCTTTTATCCAGTTTTTGGAAAGCTTTTTTGGCTTCTTTATATTGTCCTTCAAAAAGCAACAGGGCGTAGAGGTTATTGTATCCTATCCAGTCTTGGGGATAACGCTTGGTGTAATGGTTATAAATCTCTCTTTTTCGGGAAAGGCTATTGCTTTCATAAGCCAATTTGATTAGTTCCTTCCTATGTAAACTATCCAATTTCTGGTTGCTTGCAATGTCCCTGATAGAATCCAGCGGCCGGATTCTAAGGAAGCCCTGGACATTAATTTCCGAACGCCTTAATTTAGGTAGAAGGGTGTCAACCATGTAAGGCTCCCAAACATCCATTTTTCTAATGGCAGATTCTTTTTCGTCAAGAGCCATATTGGAATTAGCAATGTTCAGGATTTCATTTTTCTCCTCAAGATCCGATTCCTGAACCAGTTTTTGGAAACCACTCCAATCTTCCTCTGTGGAAGCCTTTTTGTAGAAGTCCGAATCATGTATACTTTGATGCCCTAAGGATTTTAAATCCTTTTTCAGGTATTCATAAGTACTATTGGCCCGTTCCTTCGTCAAGTTGGCATTAAGTTCTAATTCACCATCCGGGGAGGCATAAGAATTGATAACAACGCCATTGATCACCAGATTTTCATTTTTAGCAAAATTCCTTATACCTTGCATTTCTTCTCCTTTCTTCTCGGATTCCCGTACTTTAGATCGGTTGATTTCAAAGAAGATGGTGCCCTCCTGGTTAACGGATTCCGGCCTAACAACGCCATCAAGGGGTTTTCTGGTGTGATTATCAGGAGCAAAGATATCATCTTTACTTCCTTCCAAATCACCCGGCCTTTCACCAGGCTTAAATTTTTGTTGGCCTTTGGATGGTTCAACACCGGCAATTAGTACGTCCTCAAGTGGTTTAACGGTAAGTGATGTGGTGATAGTCCCCTCAGTCAAACTATCCGGATCCCTGCCCGTGCACTTATCGAGGGTATCATATTTGGATTCAATCTTGAAGTTTACCAAGGTTTTTAGTTCAGCTTTTTTGTAATCGGGCTTATAAGGGAGTTTGATGGTATGCTTAAAAGTGCCTCCATCCTTGTAAGGAATGGTTGCGATCGGATCAACCGATTCCTCTTTTATTTTGGCATCTTCCCCTTTGATGAAAAAGGGAGCCAGCGTGGTGTCACCACTTTTGTGGATAATGGTCGGGTTATATTTAATAACGCCTTTTTTCTCCATGTACTCTTCTGGTATTTTCCCCAAAATTTCGATCTCCAGGGAATCAGCATGAACTTCCATAACATCTGGCTTGGTGGATACCTTAACCTTCGGGTAATCTTCATGGAGATTTTTTAGGGGATTACAGCCAGAGGATAAAATTATTAAAGAAAGCAGGAAAAGGGTGAGCGGGAAAAGTCTTTTGGTCTTCATTATTTTTTGTTCTTTGAATTATCTTTGCAAAGGTTAATCGGAAGGCAAATCTAACAAAAAATTGAAGAAAAAAAATTAGTGAATTGGGTTTATAAATGTATATCTTAAAAATTAAAGGGACCACTAAAATTCCTGATTATATCCAGATAAGGGATGAGAAGTTTACTTTAATTGGTTACTTTCGAGCCGATAGACCCGATAAAGGGTTGAAAAAATTGGGATTAACTGATCATATTGAAGCCATAAAAGCACAAATCCAAGAAATACCCTTTGGCAAAATGCGAAAATTAAATTTTGATGAATAATAATCAGGCCATTCTAAGCCTGCAAAATGCGAAAATATTTCAAGGGGAATTTTTAATTCTTAATAAAGTCAATCTGGCTATTTATCCGGGGGAATTTGTTTACCTAATTGGGAAAACCGGTAGTGGCAAATCCAGCTTGTTGCAAACCATTTATGGCGATTTACCACTTACTAAAGGCTCAGGTGAAGTGGCCGGATTCAATTTAGCGGAATTAAGGGCTAAGGATGTTCCAAAATTAAGAAGAAAGATCGGTATTGTTTTTCAGGATTTTCAACTTTTAACCGATAGGACTGTGGCAGATAACCTTATTTTTGTGATGAGGGCCACTGGCTGGAAGGATAAAAATGCCATGAAAAGGCGGTTAGAGGAAGTTTTGGGTTTAGTGGGATTAGGCACTAAGGATTTTAAAATGCCTTTTGAGCTTTCGGGAGGAGAGCAACAAAGGGTTGTTATTGCCAGAGCCCTTTTAAACTCACCAAAAATCATCCTTGCTGATGAACCCACGGGGAATATTGATCCTGAAACATCGGATGACATTATAAAATTGCTTTTTGATGTCAAGGAAAAGGAAGGAACGGCCGTTTTAATGGCTACTCATGACTTTCAAATTATAGAAAAATTCCCTGCCCGGGTTTTGAAAATGGAAAAAGGAGAAGTGCATGATTTGGTTGAAACCGGGATTTAATTTCGGATGAAGCTTTTATTCCTCCCGTCCGAAAATAAGCCCTTTGATGTATTTTGCATTCTTAATGTCATCAAAGTGTTGGCTTAAATGGGTTTTTCTTACCTGGATTAAGTTTTCACTAAATGGTGTTTTCATGAGGGTGTTAATTTGCTCGATAAACTCAGTACTGTTTTTGGCAAAATGACAGAGCTTTTCAAGTCCGCTTCCCTCTGCCATCTCAGGACTAACCAAACAATGACGACCTTTGTACAAGGTGTTGATGAGTTTTATTTTGAAACCGGTATTTTGAAATGTTGGCAGCAGGTGAATATGGGCGTCATGGATTAATTGGTTTAGTTTTTCGTCAGACGGGCTTGGCACCAATTCAACGTTATTCATTTTTTCAATTACACGGATTAAATGCTTACCGGGATTTTTCCCTGCCACTATCAGAGTTTGGGAAATAAAAGGCATCACTTTGGTTAATAGGTACTTAACGGCCTCTTGATTTTCAATGATTTGAAGATTGCCGTGATAAAGCAAAAAATCTCCGGAACCTGCAGGGGATGTTACTTCCCTGTGCCCATGGAATGAGGGTAACCTTTTTACCTGGGAAAATTTTATATTGTAGTAATTCGCTTCTTGTCGGCTG
The DNA here is from genome assembly GCA_964549595.1 of uncultured Sphingobacteriales bacterium. Classification (GTDB taxonomy): domain Bacteria; phylum Bacteroidota; class Bacteroidia; order CAILMK01; family CAYYUA01; genus CAZQQN01. The sequence goes on from CAZJWK010000007.1 coordinate 29,200, forward strand.
ACTGCCAGTAGGTGATCAGCATGTTGAAAAATGGTTTCGATATGGCGCAACCGATAACTTTCACTGAAATAAAAGCACTTCTTTATAGGATTTAAAGTAGCCTTACCCAAAGCTAAATAATACTTCCATTCAATATTATGAAGCTTGATGGTTTTGATCCTACCTTTTATGGCGGGATTTGTTAAGGGATAACAAGTTTGAATGCCTTCGAAAAATATGGGTGAGTGATCCTTGCTTAAATTTTCTATTAACCTTTTGCTATGGCGGGATTTCATCATTAGGGGATAGTATAATGAAAGGCTTTTTAAAGGGGCTTTTCTGGGGTAGTAATATACGGCTGAACAATAATTATTTAAAGCGTCTATCCGCCTTCTGTCATGGAAAAAACAATGAAGGGTAACATTTATGCCGACCTCGTAAAAAGCCTTTATCCGATAAAACACATCTATGATTCCACCATAATCAGGAGGTTCGGGGACGTTAAAAGCAATTAGGTGTAAATGTTTCACTGTTTTAAAGCATTAATTAGTCAGCATTGATTATCGCTAACGCCAAAATACGGGTTATATAGATTAAGTAATTTTTTTTCTTCCTGATTCCAGTTGAATACGTCACGAGCTGCCAAACAATTATTTTTCATTTGATTATAAACTGAAGGATTGTCCCTGAGGTATTTTATGTTTCTAACAATGGAGTCCTTTTCAAGGTTAAGGAGCATAGCCACTTGGTATTGTTTATTAATCCTTTGGTATTCAGGGAAATTATTGGTTAAAATGGGGATACCGGCATGCATGTAATCAAAAAATTTGTTGGGTAGTGAATAATAATAATTGAGGCCTTTGTTGGCCAGGATATTAAAGCCGACAAATGCTTTAGGTGTTAAGGTTTTTAGTTGAGCAGGACTGACATAACCCAGAAAATGAACTTTGTTGTCTAAGCCTTCTTCCTTTACCTGTTGTCTAAGCTTTTGGCTTAAGTCCCCCTCACCGGCTAAATATAAAGGAAGGTCGATTTGATCCATGGCCGCAATTAAAGTTTCCAAGCCCCTTCCTTCGTTCAAAGCCCCTTGATAAAGGATGAAAGGTTCCTCAGGGTGGTCGGTTTTAATATCCTGTAACCAGGGTACATTACGAATCACATGAAAATTTTTACCATATTTTTCCTGGAAAATTTCGGCTAAGCTATGGCTTATGGTGTAGCATAATTCCATTTTGGGAATGGCCCAATTTGCGACCAATTCCCAGGTACGCTTAACAAAGGGCCTGTTAATTACTTCCGGCATTTCAGCGAAATACTCATGGGCATCATGAAAGCAATAGATGTTTTTTAAGCGGGCAATGCCAAAACAAGGCAGGATCGTATCCAGATCTATAGCGCAGATAGCAGAAGCCTTTCGTTTCAGTAAATGAAGGAACAACCGGACGTTAAACTCAAAGTAGAATAATTTGCCTTTATGAAAAATACAGTGTAAACGGTACTGGTTGAAAGGTTTTTTATGCAGCTTTTCCGAGTTGGGTTTTTGCCTTCCTATAAGGGTAACCTTATATCCATTTTCAGCCAGGCTGGTGCATATCCTGTGCATCCGTTGATCGTAATTCAAATCGTTGATAACGGTGAAAATTATTTGGGGTTGTGTTGGCATTTTTTAATGAATCGCTATTTACCTGCTAATTTTCCTGGGAGTCTTTAGGTGTCGTTCGGGGGTTTTTAAGGGTTGCCCGGTGATTACTGATTTCTATTTCCTTTTGGTCATGTAGCCATCGTAAAGTTTTTAAGATGGTTGCTTCATCATACAAGCTTAGTTGGTTTTTTAAATCTTCTAAGCCAAAAGTTTGGTTGGCCAGAAGGGAAAAAATTTTATTCCTTAATTGGTACATGGTATTCTGAGGCAGATGGGCCCTTTTTTCTTTTAGGCAAATATCGCAATGGCCGCATTTTTCCGGGAAATTTTCTCCAAAATAGCTCAGCAATAACTTAGTTCGGCATGTGTACTCCTCGTAAGCATAATGATCTACCCATTCCAGTTTTTCCTCAAAAATGGCTTTTCGCCTTCGGATTTGTTTTTCATCCAAGCCCAATTGCTTTTCGTCCATTCTTTCCGTAAGAAAGACCAATTGAGGTTCCTCCTTTTTCGGGATATAATCAATGATTTGGTATTCAGCCAATTTATTTAGTTGTTGTTTAACGGTTTCCGTACTTAAGCCGGTCCTTTTCGCTACTTCCTCTTCCTGAATGGGTGTATAGTAATCAAAAAGCCCTTCGTAAGAACGTAGCAAGGTCTTTAAAAGCACGTCAAAATGAGGAGTTTCTACCTGGAATTGGTACAAGTCCGAGTAATTTACCGTGATCATTAAACGGGTAGGCAAAAATACCGATTCAGTGGTGGCAATGTAACCCGCTTGCTCAAGCAATTTCAGGGCATTAAATACCTTAACGGGTGGCCAATCATAGCGGGAGGCAAATTTTTTAATGTTAAAATCAAAATTCTGATTCAGACCGCTTCCTATTGGGATTTGGAAGAAGTTCCCCAAAGCCGTGTAAACATGTTTGATTTCTTCAATTGTGGGAAAATGTTGTTCCTTTCTTTCCTTAAGGTGGAGTCTGTCAGCTTCATTGACAATACACAAGGCAAAGGCTCGCTTCCCGTCCCTGCCGGCACGGCCTGCTTCCTGGTAATAAGCTTCCAGGTTATCAGGTAGATACAGATGGGAAACTAAACGGACGTCCGGTTTATCAATACCCATACCGAAGGCATTGGTGGCTACTATTACGCGCGTTTTGCCTTTTTTCCAATTGGCTTGTTTCACAGCGCGTTCCTGGCTTGTTAGGCCACCATGGTAATAATCTGCTTTTACATCATTTTGATTCAGAAATTTAAAGATGGTTTTGGTATCCTTACGGGTACGGACGTAAATAATACCGGATCCTTTTACTTTATTCAGGGTCTTTAAAAGCCTGGCTTTTTTACCTTCTTCCCGGATAACCCCATAAACCAGATTAGGCCTTTCAAAGCTTTTTTGATAAGTAATCCCGTCTTGAAACCGTAATTTATCGAAAATGTCTTGTTTTACTGTGGGTGTGGCAGTGGCGGTCAAAGCCAGTGTCGGGGTTTGGGGGATCAATTCCCGGCCTTCAGCAATTTTTAAGTAGGATGGCCGGAAATCATAACCCCATTCGGAGATACAGTGGGCTTCATCAACTGCCAAAAGGTTAACATTCATTTTTTTGAGCCGCTCTCTGAATAACTCTGTTTCCATCCGTTCAGGCGAAACGTAAAGAAATTTATAATTGCCGTAAACGCAATTATCCAGCTTAATATCGATTTCTCTTTTTGAGAGCCCTGAATAAACGGCAATGGCTTTTATCCCTTTTTCCTTCAGTCCTTCTACCTGATCCTTCATCAGAGCAATTAATGGAGAGACGACTACACAAATTCCTTCTTGAGCAAGAGCGGGTACTTGAAAACAAATAGATTTTCCCCCGCCCGTGGGCATCAAAGCCAAAGTATCCCGGCCTTCCAGGACTGAATTAATAATCGCTTCCTGCTTTTCCCGGAATTCAGAAAAGCCCCAATATTTATAAAGTATGTCATTCAGGTTTTGTGACATTGTTACTTTAACGGTATAAATAAAAAAAGTGATCCTTGGTCAGGCTTTTTCAAAAGGACCTTTGGAATCTAAGCCTTGTCAATTCATCAAAATTTATAAGGGACCCGTTTTTTCTCTTTGATCTTTTTTACATGAAATTAGTTGTTTTGCTTTCGTAGATCCCTGTTTGCTATTTAAAGTAACAAAGGCCATAACTTTTTTAATCAGGGGGATTCTGGATTTTATTGAATCCGCAATGTTTGGCTAATGGCTCGGGTATGTCGATACCGGAAGGGGTTTGATAAAACTCCATAAGGGCGGCCAAAAGCCTGGGAAAGGCTAAGGCACTACCATTTAGGGTGTGCGCAAGTCTGTTTTTATTGTTTTGATCCCTAAACCGGAGCTGTAACCGGTTTGATTGAAAATCTTCAAAGTTCGAAATGGAACTCACTTCAAGCCATTTATCCTGAGCAGGTGCATAAACCTCGATGTCATAAGTAATGGCAGCGGCAAAGCCCAGGTCCCCTCCGCAAAGTTTTAAAACCCTGTATGGAAGCCCTAACTGCTGAACAAGGTATTCCACATATTGGATCATTTCGTTTAATGTTTCGTAGGATCTATCCGGATGATTAATTTGTACAATTTCCACTTTGTCGAATTGGTGAAGCCGGTTCAAACCCCTGACCTCTTTTCCGTAGGAGCCTGCCTCCCGCCTGAAACATGGGGTATAAGCGGTCAATTTTAACGGCAAATCTTTTTCATTAACAATCGTGTCACGATAAAGATTGGTTAAAGGCACTTCGGAGGTTGGGATTAAAAATAAATTTTCCCTTTCCACCTGGTACATCTGCCCTTCTTTATCCGGTAGTTGCCCGGTTCCGAACCCTGTATGCTCATTGACAAGCAGGGGAGGTTGGTATTCCTCGTAACCGGCTTTAAGGCTTTCCTCTAAAAAGTAATTAATCATGGCCCTTTGAAGCTTAGCACCTTTCCCTTTGTAAACAGGAAAACCAGCTCCTGTTACTTTATTCCCGGCTTCAAAGTTGATGATATCAAACGTTTCAGCCAGTTCCCAATGAGGCCTACTATTCGGATCATGTTTAGCTTCTCCACCACCCCTTTTCACCTCTTCATTTTCTTCCTCCGTAAACCCTTTTGGTACATCGGGATGGGGAATATTCGGTATTTCGATCTGGGTCTCCCGGATGGCATTCTGGTATTCCCTAAGATCCTCCTGAAGTTTTTGAATTTCTTCCTTAAGCTGAGTGGATTGGGTTTTCAATTTAGCGCCTTCTTCTTCATTGCCGGCCTTGAAAGCTTCCCCGACAGCCTTGGATATTTTTTTTGATTCCGATAGTTTATCATCGAGTTGTTGTTGGGTCCCCTTCCTTTTTTCATCAAAAGCCATCAATGCGTCAATTTTTTCCTTGCCGTCAAAGCCACGTTTATCTAATAATTCTAAGGTTTTATCCTTATCATATTTTATCTTTTGAAGCGGTATCATGGGTTTTGCTTTGTTTTGGGTGTTAGGTTTCAAAAAATGTAAATAAAAAAGCTTTAGCGCCTCATTAAAGCTCATTTAAAGACCCTCAAAGTTAAAACGGATATTTTAAAAGGTTATAACGAAATAAAATTTGCTCACAATTTGTTACAAAATGGGTGAATAATTTGTATTTTTAGGGTATGTTGGCCCTTTGAATAAATTTTGCCTAACCAGATTAAGGAATAATGGCAAGTTTACGTTGAATTTTGTTTATTTGTGTAAGCTAAGCCGATAAGTTTTACAGGGCATTTAAAGATGAAAATTTTAAGCTTGAAAAGAAAAAAAATTCAATTAGCGTTTATTACCTTCCTCAGTGCATTTTTGATTCCTGATCAGGAAGCTAATGCCCAGCTAAAATTTATCCCTAATGAAGGTCAATGGCATAATAAAGTGGAATATCGGGCTCAATTAAGTCATGCTCGGTTTTTTCTGGAAGATAAAGGTTTTACCTATGCATTCCTGGATGGCGAAAAGGTTCAAAAGAGTCACAGAACCAAAGCCTTGAAAGGAGAAATTCCCGGACATGCGGTTAAAGTTCGTTTTAAGGGTGCTGATGAAGTAAGTAATTTTCACGAAAAGCATCCTTCAGAAGAATACTATAACTTTTACCTTGGACGGGATCCTTCCGGTTGGGCCAGTCATTTATTCGCTTTTGACACCATTGTTTACAACGACCTTTACCCCCATACGGATTTGGAGGTGACCAGCATTCAAAATAGTTTAAAATATAACTTCAGAGTCCGCCCTGATGGAAAAGCAGAAAACATAAAATTAAAGTACCAAGGGGCTGACAATCTATCCCTTAAAGACGGCCATTTACAAATAAAAACTTCAGTAAACAAATTCAGGGAATTGGCTCCTAAGGCCTATCAATACATTAATGGTCAGAAGAAATTGATTCCCTGTCGATATGAATTAGAGGACAATGTGCTTTCTTTCGTTTTCCCGGAAGGCTACAGGGACGATAAGCCCTTGATAATTGATCCGAAAGTAATTTTTTCGACATTTTCTGGGTCCAACTCTGATAATTTCGGCTATTCCGGAACTTTCGACTCTTTGGGCAGAGCTTATTCAGCTGGTACGGTGTTCGGTCCTAATTTTCCGGTTAGGGGAGGTCCTTTTCAGACAAGCTGGGGAGGAGGTGTTAGTGATTCATTCGTAGGCAGTGGAAACGCCCGTGATGTCGGGATATTGAAGTATAATGATTCAGGGACTGATGCATTGTATGTGACCTATCTGGGGGGGAGCAAAAATGAAGACCCCCATAGCTTAATTGTCAATAGTGAACAAGACCTCTTGGTCTTTGGGAATACGGGGTCCGGGGATTTTCCAATGGCAGGCAATCCTTATCAGGATTCTTTAAGGGGCAACTATGATATTTTTCTTGCTAAGATTTCTGAAGATGGGACCGTCCTTAAAAATTCCACTTTTCTCGGTGGCTCTGACCGGGATGGGTTAAACGGGATGCAAGTAAGGGGCGGAAATCGGTCGCCATTAGGATTTAACTATGGGGACTTATTCCGGGGAGAAGTAATTGTGGATTCCCAAGATCAAGTATTAATTGCCAGTACCACAAAATCTCAAAATTTTCCGGCAACCAATGGGGCCTTTCAAACGCAATTTAAAGGAGGAAGTCAGGATGCTTGCATAGCCAAATTTAATAGCGACCTTAGTAAGCTAAAATATGCTTCTTTCTGGGGTAGTAAAAAGCAAGATGCCGGCTTTAGTTTAACGTTGGCCCCAAATGGTGATATCCTTTTCACTGGTGGCACTGCCGGTAATAATTTTAGTCATTCCCTTAGTGGGTATCAGAAACAGAATAATGGGGGAACGGCGGAGGGTTACGTAATGCGTATCAAACCAAATTTCTCCAGCGTAGTCGCCTCTACCTTGCTTGGCACTAATGCTTATGATCAATCTTACTTTGTACAAACTGACCGAAAAGGAGATGTGTATATAACCGGTCAAACCAAAAGCAATGCTTTTCCGACTAAAAATGCGAACTATACTACCAATAAAGGGAAGCAATTTGTTTCAAAATTTAATCCAGACCTGGATTCATTGTTGTTATCCACTACTTTTGGGTCCGGTAAGCGAAAGGCTCCATCCCTTTCACCCGCAGCATTCTTAGTGGATCAGTGCGGGCGAATATTCTTTTCCGGTTGGGGAGGGGGTTCCAATTACCAGGGTTTTACAGATGGGTTGGATGTTACTAATAATGCTTTTGATACCACTACCGATGGATCTGATTTTTATCTGGCTGTCTTTGCCAAAAATATGGATAGGTTGTTGTATGGTACTTATTATGGTGGCCAGAAAAGTTTTGAGCATGTAGATGGTGGAACCAGCCGGTTTGATGAAAATTCGATTGTTTATCAATCGATATGTGCCGGTTGTGGTGGTTTTTCAGACCTTCCAACTACGCAAAATGCTTGGAGTACCGTCAATAACGGTACCAGGCCTGATGGAGATACCACAGGTTGTAACAATGCCCTGTTAAAGCTTAAATTGGATGTTGAGGATCTATTTGCGAAGATGAATGTTCCTGAAACTTCTTGCAAAAAAGAGGCTGTGAAGTTCAAGAATAATTCCGATTTTGGTAAAAGTTATTTATGGTATTTTGGAGATGGAGACACTTCCCACAATAAAAACCCCTCTCACAAATATGGCCAAACCGGTAAATACCAGGTGACCTTAGTGGCTAAAAACAAATTTTCCTGTAAGTACAGGGATACGGCAACCGATTCCATTACCATTTACTCTGATGCGGGAGCCAAAATAACCAGTGATACGGGTGAGTGTAAAAACGTTCGGGAATTTTCCTATCAAGGGGCTTACGGTAACACTTTCCTTTGGAAATTTGGAGATTCAAGCCAAAAAGATACCAGCAAAAGCCCTGTTCATGTGTACGATGATACAGGCACTTATCGGGTCCGTTGCATTGTGGATTCTGGTACTGACTGTGCCGATACAGCCTATGATACGGTTACCATAAAGCAGGTTTCCAGGCCTGATTTTAATTTTTCAATAGACACTTGCAAGGGGGCTGTAACTTTTATCAATCAAACCCAAAATGCGGATCAATACCTATGGAAATTTGGTGATGGGAGAGATAGTTTTCAGCGAAAAAAAGATACTTTAACCCACCTGTATAATTATTCGGATACTTTTGAGCCTGCTTTAATTACTGATACCCACAAGACTTGTACTGATACGGTTAAAAAACGTTTTACCTTAAAATCCCCCGATGGGAAATTTGACTACGTGATTTCCGATTCTTGTCAATTCCGGGTTAGGTTCATCAATCATTCTGCCTTTGCGGATACCCTCACTTGGTACCTGAACGGTGATACTCTGAAATCAGTAAAGGATACACTCAGTCATGATTTCCCCGGGCCAGGGCTTTATGATGTCACTTTGATGGTTCAGGGCACACGGAATATTTGTTCGGATACCATAGATAAGCAATTAATTTTAGATACGTTGCCGCATGCCGGGTTTGCTTACAATAAGTCCCTATGCGCCTCTTCCATAAATGTGAATAGAAAGGATTCCAACACAAGCCATCTTACCTGGGAGGTATTAGATACAGCAGGTCCTTATGATTCTGTGCATAAATCGTTGAAAAATCAACAACTTTTTATTCCGGAGCCTCGAAAACCCTTTATAGTTAGACAAGTAGCGGAGCCAAATTCCCAATGTGCGGATACCCTGGACAAAAAGGTAGAATTGGATTCGGCAGCAAATGCTGCTTTTGAATACCGCTTGGATACTTGCCAAAGAAAAGTGGTTTTTGACAACCAATCCACAATGAACATCAACTACCAATGGGATTTCGGTGATACCCGAAAAAGTTCAAAATTTGAACCCGTTCACGTATACAGTACTTCCTCCACTTTTGATGTAATATTAAAGACAAGGGATAAAGGCTGTAAAGATAGCGTTAAAAAACCTATAAATATTCCACTACAGCCCGATGCGGGTTTTACTTTTAATCAGTTTCAATGTTCCAATCGGGTCCGCTTTAATGATCAGTCTCGATTTGCCTCAGAAAAAATACTGAAATTTGGTGACGGAAAAGAAGTCTCAACAGGGGACACTACTCATTTTTACCAGGATACCGGCACTTTTAAAATAAGCATGATTGCCGAAGGACCTGGTAAGTGTATCGATACGGCTAATAAAACACTGAAACTTGACAGTTTTGCGTTTGCTGATTTTAAGCAGGTAAAACCAAATTGTTCCGGTAAAGTAAAATTTACCATTCCAAGTGATTCCATTGGGGACTATAAATGGCGATTCGGGGATGGTTCCGGGTCCGATGCTCAATCACCGGTTCATTATTATAGCAATAGCGATACATTCCCTGTTCGTTTGATTCATAGAATGAATGGCTGTGTGGACACTGCTTATGACAGTGTGGCCAATTTGATACCCGATGCCGATTTTATTTTGAAAAGAGGATCTTGCTCACCCATTGTTCGGTTTAAAAACTATTCAGAAAATTTTGACAGGTTGCTTTGGACCTTTGACGATGGCGATTCAAGCAGAAAAAAAGAGCCAATTAAAGAGTACGGGGATACAGGTACCTACGAAGTCAGGTTAATTGTCTCCCAAAATGGAGGCTGTAAAGATACAATGAAGAAAATCGCTGGGTTACCGGATTTCGTTAAGGCCCGTTTTGACATCAATAAATTTGATTGTGAGCCTTCTGTCACATTTAAAAGTGAAACAGCAAGAGCCGATTCGGTTATTTGGTTGGGTTTAAATGGCATAAATCAAAATGGTAAAACAGATTCTTTTACCTACGATTTTGAACAAGGCGGACAATATAGCGTTAGTTTGCTGGCTTTTAACGAAGAGTGCTCAGATACTTTTACCAGGGAATTGAATGTGGATAGTTCAGTGAATGCGGATTTTGAGTTAAAACACGATTCTTGCATGGCTTGGGTTAAATTGGAGCAGAATTCTACAGGGGCCAGGACGCATAAATGGTACTTTGGGGATGGTAATAATTCAACTAAGCCCAATCCAAAACATTTTTATCCGGGTAACGGTCATTACGAAATTACTTATTTGGTCAATGAAGGATTAAAATGTACCGACACCCTAACCAAGGAAGTGGCGATCGAGGGAGCTTCTTTTGAGGAATTTGAAGTCCCCAATGTTTTTACACCCAATGGGGATGGCATTAATGACTTTTTTACAGTCGGGGGCTTGAATGGCTGCAAAAATTATTCAATGCACATCTACAACCGTTGGGGTCAATTGGTTTATGAATGGGAAGGGCAAGGTAATTTTCGCTGGGATGGTAAAGACCAGGGAAATGGGAACCCATTGGCAAGTGGGACTTACTATTATAAACTTAAAACAAACAATTTTAAGAAAACAGGGACGGTCACTTTAATAAGAAACCCCTAAAAAGCAAGTTTTTCTGACCCTTAGGGGGCTTAAGTGATTTTTAGCACTAAGGAACAAAAATTTATGGCTTAAATTTTGTTTTTTTAAGGTAAGAATCTGACTTCTATTGTTTCAATTAAAAAAAACGGCTGTATGGGAAGAAAGAAAAAAAAGGATAAGGAAAATAAGAACGATGCCAATGTTCACAGTGACCTGGAGGGTCTTGAAATCAACATCAATCCCTTTGGAGAGATTGAGACCAATTATGACATCCAAAAAATCAATGAATTCCTTAATAAGAATGTATCCGATAAAAAATTAAAGGAAAGGGAAGAGCTAAAGAAAAAAGGGCTCTCGATGGATGATCCTGAGCGTGTGGAACAGGAAAAACGAAAAACCAAGAAAACCAAAAGCTCCTCCGATAAATCTAAAGAAGAAAAGAAAAAAGATAGCAGTGGTAACCAAGAAGAGGAAGGAGAAAAATAGCTGAAACGGGAAGAGTTAATCCTGCATAAACCCTAATTTTGCATAAGGAAAGGCATTTTTAACCGTTTCCAAACCAACTACCATGGAGCGTCCCATCAGAGTCCTTGTAGGCAAGGTTGGCCTTGATGGCCATGACAGAGGAGCTAAAGTTATCGCTACTGCTCTCCGAGACGCAGGCATGGAGGTTATCTACACGGGTTTGAGGCAAACTCCCGAAATGGTTGTCAATGCAGCACTTCAGGAAGATGTCGATGCCATCGGTATCAGTAGTCTTTCAGGCGCCCACATGACAATTTTTCCGAAAATAATTGAACTCATGAGGGAAAAAGGCCTTCATGACGTTTTATTAGCCGGTGGAGGTATTATTCCTGAAGAAGACAAAAAAAAGTTAGAAACAGAGGGGGTAAATAAAATTTTCCCGCCAGGTACTTCCACTCAGGAGATTATTGATTACATAAAGCATTGGGCAGAAGTTAACCGGGAATTCTGAATAAACCTTTAAAAATGTCATCAAAATGGAGTTTGAAAACCTTTTATTGGAAAAAGATCAAGGAATTGGTACAATAAAAATAAACCGCCCCAAAAAATTAAATGCCCTGAACATTCAAACCCTCCAGGAAATCGGAAAAGGTGTAAATCATTTTCTGGAAGATGAATCAATAACTGCCATTATAATCACAGGAGAGGGTGAAAAAGCGTTTGCAGCTGGTGCCGATGTTGCGGAATTTTCAGATTTCAATCAATCTGAGGCTAAGGAAATGGCTCAGAATACCCTTTCCATCCTAAACGATCTGGAAAATGCCCCTAAGCCTATTTTAGCAGCCATAAACGGTGTTGCGCTTGGGGGTGGCTGCGAACTTGCCATGGCCTGTCATTTAAGAGTCGCTACCAGTAATGCCCGTTTAGGTCAGCCGGAAGTAGGATTAGGACTGATTCCCGGTTATGGCGGGACCCAACGGTTGACTCAACTGGTTGGAAAAACAAAAGCCCTTGAATTTCTGCTTACAGGGGATAAAATAACCGCAGCCCAGGCTGAGAATATGGGTTTGATTAACCATATGGTGGAACCCGGCGAGATGATGGATTTTTGCTACAACTTAATCGGGAAAATAAAGAAAAACTCTCCAATGGGTATTTCTAAAATAATAAAAAGTGTTAATGATTATTACCGGGAAGCTGTGGATGGCTTTGAAACAGAAACCCATGAATTTGCTTCAAGTTTTGGAACCCATGACTTTAAAGAAGGGGTAAATGCATTTTTGAATAAAAAAGAACCCGACTTTAAAGGAAAATAACCTAAAAGAGCGGATTTTTTAAAACCTATCGCCAAGTTAAGAGGCTGACTTCAAACTTTAAAAGTCAGCCTTTTTTAATGGTTGGCTAAATTTTCAAAAAGTTTTCATGCTTGAATTTTTTAAAAAAGCAAAGACATTCTTTCTGCCTTATTTGCTTTTTGTTTTTCTTGGGTTAATGGCTTTGGTGTTTTTGGATGATAAGGGTGCTATAGTGCTCTGGATAAATGACAATAGCCAAATTGTTTGGGATTGGCTTTTTTCATACATCACAATATTAGGCAATGGTTGGACTTTAGGAATTGCCGCCCTTTTATTGCTACTATATCGGTATAAATGGGGTTTGGCTGCTATATTGGCTTTCGGGGTTCAAGCGGGGATTGTTCAAGGGCTAAAAAGGTTTGTTTTCTCGGAAATGCTAAGGCCGAGTCAATTTTTTTCCGAGCTATCCAATATTCACTTAGTGAAAGGGGTTGAAGTTTGGGGTTATTATTCTTTTCCTTCCGGTCATAGTAGTGCTGCTTTTTGTTTATTTTGTTTATTGTCCCTTTGTATCAAAAAGCCGGGTTTGCAACTATTAAGCTTTATTTTCGCTTTTTTGGTGGGCTTTTCCAGAATGTACTTATTTCAGCATTTTTTTCAGGATGTGTGGGTAGGGTCAATGATCGGTGTTGTGGTAGCAGTGACTGTTTATTACCTCTTATTGGAAAAGACTCCTGGTTTTCTTAAGGCAAGAAATTGGTGGGACCGAAAAGGATTGCTTGTTAGGTGACATTTTTTCCAAGGGCTGCCTTAACCTAAAAGGCCTTTTATCATGGATACTAAAAATCTGCCATACCTGATCATCTTTTTAGTTGCGGCCCTTCTTTTTTTACCATTCCTGGGTCAGGTGCATCTTTTTGATTGGGATGAGATCAATTTTGCGGAATCCGCAAGGGAAATGCTTTTGACCGGCAATTGGACAAGGGTTATGGTGGATTTTCAACCGTTTTGGGAAAAGCCTCCCTTCTTCATCTGGCTTCAGGCATTGAGTATGAAATTGTTTGGAGTTGAAGCGTTTTCAGCCCGATTGCCTAATGCCATTTGTGGTATTTTTACTTTGATAATACTTTTCCGGATCGGGTATAAGCTGTTTGATAAATTTTTTGGCCTGCTTTGGGTGTTGGCTTATGCCGGTAGTTTTTTACCTCATTTTTATTTCAAATCAGGCATTATTGATCCCATTTTTAATTTGTTCATTTTCCTCGGGCTTTATTGGCTCATAAAAATGACAAGTCCGGAAGAAAGGACTTTAAAACAAACAAGGTATTACAGCATTTTAGCAGGAATATTTGTCGGTTTGGCTGTTTTAACAAAAGGCCCCGTTGGCCTGTTAATGCCTATATTGACCGGTTTGGGTTATTGGGCTTATTATCGTTTTATCTATGCGCATTATCACTGCTTTTGAACCAGAA
>CAZJWK010000007.1:42971-59997 GCA_964549595.1 uncultured Sphingobacteriales bacterium
GTAGGCTTGTTTTTACTTTTTACCATTATCGTATCCTCCGCCTGGTATGGTCTGGAGACTATTAAAAACGGGTTTTGGTTTTTAATAGAATTCATTGATTATCAAATTCATCTTTTGAGTCAAGAAGGTGCCGGTCATGGGGGGCCTTGGTACTACCATTTTGTTGTACTTCTGATTGGCTGTTTCCCGGCATCCATTTTTGCACTGGGTGGTCTTTATGACCGAACTAGCATTACTGCCATGCAAAGGCATTTTAAAATTGCGATGGTTTTTTTATTGGCAGCTGTGTTGATAACTTTTTCTATCGTAGAGACAAAAATTGTTCATTATTCCTCTTTGGCTTATTTCCCGATTACTTATTTAAGTGCTCATTTCTGCTATCAGTTATTGAAAAGTAAGGTGGTCCATTGGCGGGCTTATCAAACGTTTTTGCTGGTTTTAATCGGAGGAGTGATGGCCATTGCTTTAAGTGTTTTACCATTTTTCGGAAAGCATCCTGAGTGGATCTTGCCTTATGTAGAAGGATCATTTGCAAAGGGTAATCTCCAGGCTGATGTGTTCTGGAGCGGTTGGGAATCATTAATTGGGCTCTTTTATTTAGTTGTCATTGGGTTATCTACATTTTTTCTTTTGAAAAAGCAGTTTCGATTAAGGGGTATTGTTGCCTTATTTTGCGGAAGCATTTTGACTATTCAATTGGCAGTATATGTGTTTGTACCCAAAATTGAAAAATATACCCAAAATGCGGCAATTCAATTTTATAAAAACTTGCAGGGAAAAGATGTTTATGTGGAGGTTTTAGGGTTTAAGAGTTATGCGCACCTTTTCTACAGTCGCAAAAAACCTGAGAACGCTTCAGAAAGAATAGATAAAAGTTATTTATTGAACGGCCCTATTCAAAAGCCAGCCTATTTTGTGGTAAAAAATCATGACCTGAAGGACTATTTTCCATCAGCTAACCTTAAGTTATTGTACAGAAAAAATGGGTTTGTCTTTTTGAAAAGACCGGCAAAGGTTGATTCGAAAAGGAAGAAAAAGGAAACCGGAGAGGAAAAAGGGGGATAAAGCAGTAATGGGGGAGCGGAAAAGCTGCTTGGGGAAATTTAACCTCCCGGTTCCCTATTTTATGGAATTAATTCGCTCGATCAATTAACACTTTATTAATTTCTGAATTCCCGTTTTTAGCTACTCTTAAAAAGTATGGCTGCCCTTTTAGCCGATTGTATGGAATAAAATGGGTATGTGTGCCTTTTTTCAAAAACCTTGAATAATTATAAACCAAATCACCGGTCATGTCCAACAAACTAACTTCCAAGAATCCATCCTCTTCAAGGTTATAATTAAGGGCTAACTTATTTTCTTCTTTTACTTCCTGAACCATATTCATACCTTTTGTTTCACTGCAATTACAAGACTCGAAATTATTCCGGCATTTTATTGAAAAAGAATCAAAAGAAGCCAGTTGGTAACATCACTTTTTTGCTTTTAAAAAAGGTAATATAATAGCTTAATAATTTGAATTTCACTGATTTAATACTTATTGTTTGGCTTTAAAAGTGTCCTTTTGGTAACATCGAAATAACAAATAAAACCCTTTTTTATCAAAAGGAACAGGGATTTTCTAAAACGGGTGGACGAAAAATTTCCGTAGCGGTTTTCAATTATGACTGAAAAACCATCAATGATTTCTCTGAAAAAATCTAAACAGCATAATTTGGCTTACACCTGGCGCTCTTTTTTTTACTCCGCCCTTTAGGGCGGTGAATGAACTTAGCTACGGAAAATGGCTTTAGCCATTAAGTCAACCGGACCAGCTTCAATCCGGAGCGAAGTTTTTTATGCTTTATTTTAAAAAATATTGGTTTTTAATGACACCCAATAAAAATTAAGGGCTAAAGCCCTTTTTTGGGGCTTTTCACTTTTCCCCGGCCTAAAGGTCGGGGCAAAATTTGTTTGAAAAAGGCATGTAATCAATACAAAATGGAGCAATTAGGGGCTTTTTCTGCTGGATTTAATTTCTTCCTTTAATTCTCCAACTGGTGGAACAATAAGTAGCAGGCCACAAACTATGGTTAATCAATGTTGAAACTTAACAAGTTTTGCCAAAAATGCCTAATACAGAAAATCTAAACCGCGGAAATTTGTCGTGCACCCTCTAAAACGGGTGGACGAGAAATTTTCGTAGCGGTTTTCAATTATGACTGAAAAACCATCAATGGCTTTTCCGAATTGATCTTTTCAATTCCTCTATGTGGTCCCTCTGGGGGAAAGAAGCGGTACTCGCCCAAAATCATTTACACCACTGTACATACTCCTTAGCCGAAATTTGTCATGCACTCCGTTCAACAGCTTTAAAAATGGCCCGGTATAGGTCAGAAATTTCAGTATAAGGCCATCAAACAGTTTTTTAACAAATCCTTTTTAAGTTTGCCTTCTTAAAATTGAAAATTTTAAAAAGATGCACACTGGTTTTAAATGGTTTTTGTTGGTAATTATTCCTTTGTTTTTATTGGGTTGTGGAAAAAGCCAAAAATTGAAGGTGAAGCCTTCTGAAAGCGATAAATGGGAATTGGTTGCGTCTTTTGAAGGCCATCATAAAAAGTACACCGACCGCTTTCAATTAAATGGCAATAAGGCTTTAATCAAGTATAAAGCAGAATCTACCAAAAATTGGACTTATTCAAGCCTTGAAGTTTATGTGGGTAAAGGGGATGAAAATGTTTGGGAAAATCCTTGTGTTAAAGTTTTCAATAAATCTCATTCAGAGGGAATAAGTGCTTTTAAAAAGCCTGAAAATTCTTATTTTCTGTATATTAAACCAGTAGAAGTGGATTACCATCTAAAGGTTTATCAGAAAAAAGTAGATGAATCCGCTAAAAAGCAAGAATCTGACCAGGATGGGGATGGAGCGGATAGTCACTCTGGTCATTAAGCGATTTTGTGCCTATTAATCTTTAATGGAAATACCTGAAATCATGACCATTTTGGATGTTTAATAAGGTTTGGTGGATTAACTCCACCACTTTTTTGACATCTTCTTTCTGGGCCATTTCTACCGTTGTATGCATATACCTTATGGGTAAGGAAATCAAAGCAGAAGGCACCCCGCCGTTAGAATAGGCAAAAGAATCCGTATCAGTTCCGGTCCCTCTGGAGGTAGTTCTCCTCTGGAAGGGAATATCGTTTGCTTGCGCTGTTTGAATAATAAGATCCAACAAATGGTACTGTATAGCGGGTCCATAGGTTAACACCGGCCCGGAACCGCTTTTATTGTCTCCCTGAGTGTGCTTGTCCATTCTCGGGGTATGGGTGTCGTGACATACATCAGTGATTATTGCTGCATTGGGTTGGATTTGCTCGGTGATCATTTGTGCGCCCCTTAACCCGACCTCTTCCTGAACGGCATTCACTATGTACAATCCGAAGGGTAGGTGATCTTGGTTTTGGTGGATTAACCTGGCTATTTGGGCGGTCATAAAACCTCCAATCCTGTTGTCAAGGGCCCTTCCGGTAATGAATTTGTCGTTAAGAACCGTGAGCGGGTCATCAAACGTGACAGGGCAACCCACGTGAACACCCAACTTTTCAACTTCCTCTTTCGAAGTGCATCCGCAATCCATGAATAAATTTTTTACAGCAGGCGCTTCTTCTTTCCCGGAATTTCGAGCGTGTATGGCAGGCCATCCGAAAACTGCCGGCACTTTTTCTTCTTTCGTATGAATAAAGGCCCTTTTTGAAGGAGGAATCTGGTGGTCAGCACCTCCGATTTTTTTCACATAAATAAACCCTTCATCCGAAATGTAATTCACGAACCACGAAATTTCGTCTGCATGGGCTTCAATGACTACTTTATAGGATGAGTTTGGGTTGATAATACCAGCCACACTGCCGTAGTTATCCACCATGTAATCGTCAACAAAATTTTTGATATAATCCAGCCAAATTTTTTGTCCCGAGGCTTCAAAACCGGACGGGGAAGCATTGTTAATATAGTTTTCAAGAAATTCAAAGGCGTTATTGTCAAAAATTTTCACTTCCGGCATATTGATTAAAAGCTTTGTTTTGAGCGAAATTAACATATAGGAACTATTTTTCATTTAAATTTGCAATGAGTCATTGGATGGGTCATTGATTATACCCATTTTATCATTCCCGGTTTTTGGATCGCGGGGAATTTTATTTTGCGTTGGCAAAAGGGTTGAGGAGTACCTCTTCCTAAGGTGGCAACATGACATTTTGCCATTAAGACGGATACTAATTTTGTATTTCAACCTGAATGAACTTATTGCGGGCCATTTTTTGCTCAGCGGAGTTTAGAATGATTTATTTATCATTGAAAAGTTGGCTAAAACAGCCTTGTGGTATAAAATTTGACTAAAATTTAATCAAGAGCCATTGCTCGATTAATTTTTTTTAACTTTATTGCTGTAAAAATCAAAATCATTCACTTATGAGTAAATCAAATTCTTCCGGTAAGATTTTAGTATCATTTGTAACAGGTTTGGCCGCAGGAGCTGCCGCAGGTTTACTGTTAGCACCAGAAACGGGTGAAAAAACCCGGGAAAAATTAAAACACAAAGCCTCTGATTGGGAAAAGGAAATTGAGGATAAAGTAAAGGAACAGGTTAATAAGATGAAAGACAACATTAAAGAGAAAACGGGTAGCTCTTAAATTCCAACCTTAAAAAGTTAAGCCAAAAGCCAGGTCAAAAGCCTGGCTTTTTTAAATTTGTAGGATTATGAGTAATCCTAACATCTCCGAAATCCTGGCTGATATTTACAGTCACATCAAGGTTTATCTGAAAAATTATGCCCAATACCTGGGGTATGATGTGGCAGAAAAGAGTGTAAAAATTGCCTCTTATATTCTTGCCAATTTTATTGTGGCGGCAATTGCAGGGTTATTTTTCAATATCGTGCTGATTGCATTGGTCTTTTGTTGGGGTATGATCAATAATGCCATGCCTGCTGCGCTTTTATTTTTAGCCATTTTCTATTTTATTCTGGCTTGGTTTTTTATAATATTCAGGAATGCCCTTATAAAGCGGCCTATACAACGACAAATGATCCGGTTCATTTTTGCTGAACCAAGCGAATTAGAAGATGAAAAGGAAAAAAAGGATTAATGGCTGCCAGAAAAAAAAGAAGAAAGAAAAAACAAATCAAGACCATCCGGGATATCCATTTGGAAAAAGAAAAACTTTTGGTGGCCCTGGATTATTCTGAAAAGGCCATTGAAGATGATTGGCAAGCGGTAAAGGAAAAGGTCAAACCCAAAGGATTTACGCAATGGATTGACAATGCGCTTCCTTTATTGGGCCAGGCGTTACCCATTAGTAAATTGGCAATGAAAATTGTACCCAGTATTTTATCCCGTAAATCTTCTGTTAAAGAGAATACAGAAAGCGGAGAAGAAGAAAATGAGGAGTCGGACGCTGATTCACCTGGTTTAGGCGACCGGTTGAAAAAAGGCTTTTTTAAAACCTTAGCCCCTTTTCTTGCCGGAACCCTGGCAAGCGCTTCAATCCTTTTCAGGACCTCTCGCAAGGATAAATCAAAATAAGGTTGGTCTTGCTTTAGAGTTAGTTGTGCCGGTAAAATATTATTTGAATTCCTTAATGGCCGGGAAATTATTTTTACGGCATTCTGAAATGTGCAAATTGGATTAAATTTGTGATATGCTGGACGATAAAATCCAAACCATTAAAGGCGAAATAGCGAACTTTAAGCCTAAATCATTAGACGAGCTTGAAGAATTCCGGATTCAATACTTGGGGAAAAAAGGTAAAATAACCGCTCTTTTCCAGGAATTCAAAGAAGTACCACCGGAGGATAAAAAAGCCTATGGACAGGCCATTAATGAGTTAAAAAAAGAAGCTCAAAACCTGGTTGATCATTACAAAGAAAAGCTGGAAGATGAAGCCATCGCAGGGGGAGATAGGGAAATGGACCTTACCCTGGATCCGGCACCATTACCCTTAGGGGCTCGTCATCCCGTAAACATAACCATCCGGGAAATTAATCAGATTTTTATCAAAATCGGATTTTCTGTTTCCAACGGTGCTGAAGTGGTGGATGATTGGCATAATTTTACCGCCTTGAACATTCCCCAGAATCATCCTGCCCGTGATATGCAGGATACCTTTTTTGTCAGTGAGGACCAGGAATGGGTGTTGCGAACCCATACCTCATCCGTTCAGATCCACGTGATGGAAAATCAGAAACCTCCCATACGAACTATTGCACCGGGAAGGACCTTTCGCAGGGATAGCGATGCGACTCACTCTCCTTTTTTCCACCAAGTAGAAGGCTTATATGTGGATGAAGGCGTAAGCTTTGCCGATTTAAAGCAAACCCTTTACTACTTTGTCCGGCAGTTGTTTGGATATGACACCAAAGTGCGCTTCAGACCTTCTTATTTTCCTTTTACCGAGCCTTCTGCTGAAATGGATATAGGCTGGGAAAAAGAAAACGGTGAAACGGATTGGATGGAAGTTTTGGGTTGTGGTATGGTGGATCCGAATGTTTTTGAGATGTGTGGTTTAGATGCTTCGAAATATACGGGATTTGCATTTGGTATCGGCATTGAAAGGATAGCCATGCTAAAATACCAGATTCCTGATATCAGGACCTTTTTTGAGAACGATGTTCGATTCCTGGAACAGTTCAAGAGTCTATAAAAATTAAAAAATTCAAAACTTCACCTTTTTATGGAATTGGAAAGTATTCAAAAAGCAGCAGTTGTTGGTTCCGGAACTATGGGAGCCACAATCGCACAATTAGCAGCTCAGGCAGGTTGTGATGTCATTCTTTACGACATTAAGAAAGAAGCGTTAAAGTCCGGGGAGGAGCGGATTAATAAGAACCTGGATGGTGCCCTGAAAAGAAATAAAATTAGTGAAGAAGATAAAAACCAAATCATTAACCGCATCAGCTATACTTCGGAATTTGGGGATTTGAAAGCGGATTTTATTCTTGAAGCTGTTGTAGAGGATTTGCAAACGAAAAGGGAACTTTTTCAAAAATTAAGCGAGCAAAATAATGATAATACCATTTTTGCCACCAATACCTCCTCAATTCCGATAACCAGGATTGCAGCCGAGGTTCCTAATCCGGAGCGGGTGGCCGGTATGCATTTTTTTAACCCTGCTCACATCATGAAGCTTGTGGAAGTGATCTCAGGCGTATCTACTAAGCCGGAAGTGGCAGATTTAATTTTCCATTTTGCTGATAAAATGGGTAAAGAACCTGTGCATGCCAAGGATTCGCCGGGTTTTATTGTGAACCGGATAGCCCGGCATTTTTATGTAGAAAGCCTAAAAGTGGCAGAAGAGCAAGTGGCTGATTTTAAGACTATTGACCAACTCCTTGAAACAAGTGGTTTCAGAATGGGGCCGTTTCAATTGATGGATTTAATTGGTGTGGATACCAATTTTGACGTAACTCGCACTATGTACAAGGCTTTCCATTATGACCCCAAGTTCAGGCCAAGCAGGGTTCAGGAACGAAAAGTAGATGCCGGCCATCATGGAAAGAAAACCGGTATAGGGTTTTATACTTATGAGGGGTAATGGAAAAATTTGAACAAATCCAGGTGACCACTCAGAAATTTTGCAAAATTAAAACTTAGCCTATCCAAGCTTTGGAAATTAGGGTTTTATAGGTAATCGTTTTTGCGTCCTGTTATTATTGATAGAACAAGAGCCCCTTAGTACTCGCATTTATTTGGATTTAAAATGACGGAAGACTATGTAAAAGTGGCCACATTTACTTTTCCTTATAATTTGTATGTCATAAGGACGCTATTAGAGGCTAAAGGAATTGATACCTGCCTAAAGGATTACCATATAATACAAGTTTGTAATTTTTATTCCATTGCAGTAGGTGGTATAAAGCTTAAGGTCCCCGAAAGTCAAAAAGGATTAGCCATTTCCATTCTCATAAAAGAAGGTTTTTTGCTTGAAAAAGATTTTCAGCCCTCTGTTTTATGGAAGAAACTAAAGGACGTAACTGCCAAAATCCCCTTGCTTAATAAATTCACCTTTGTATCCCGTTATATTAGCGTAGTAACCGTATTTTCAATATTGATAACGATATCCGGTATTTTTCCTTTTTTCCCTGAAGAAACAAATGGCAAAAATGAAATCAACCTGGTCAATGAAGATTGGTGCCTGCAATACATTAAATTTAAAAGGACAAAATATGTCCCTAAGTCCATTCCGGACAGCCATCAAGTCAAACTTCATGATTGCCCGGAAATGATCCATTTTAAGGCTTCAGGGCAGCTTAATATGCCCGGCTTTACCACACCCAGATTGCAAGGAAAATGGAGAAAGGTAAGTAAACGGGCATTAAAAATTTCTGAATTAGATACGCTTGGGTATTTTTTGGAAGGCAAATACCATATTGAAAAAAAACCCTGGGGATTTAAGTTAAGCTCAGATAAGACCAACATTTATTGTACCAGGATTGAAAAAGAAATTTTTAACCGGTAAATATTTTTTTGAAGCACAGGCCCCAATTCAGCCGGCCTGCTTAAAAATTTTTACGGTTCTTGATATACAGGGTTCTCTTTTTCATGAAAGTTATCCGGATTAGATTTCATCATGTCGTCATGGTAATCTTCCGGGTAAGGAGGCTTCAATAAGCAATTTTCAGGAATATAAGGAAATAATTCATCCATTCTTTTTACAGATTCAGCGCCCACACGGCGTTCTATAAAAGTACGGTTGAGTTCTTCCAAGCTTCCTATTCCCGCACTGCTCATTAACTCCTTAATGGTTTTAATGGTATCTTTGTGGTAATTAGCCAATCTTTCCTTTTTATCACTAACCACCAACCCCCTTTTCAATTGCGGGTCATGGGTAGTAACACCAGTAGGACAAGAGTTGTTATGGCACCTCAAGGCTTGGATACACCCTATGGCCATCATCATGGCGCGGGCACTGTAAACAGCATCTGCACCGAATGCGATGAAGCGAACAATGTCGAAACCGGTCACAATTTTTCCTGCTGCGATCAAGCTAATTTCATCTTTTAAACCAAAGCCAAGCAAAGCATTGTAAGCAAAGCTAACTGCCTCATTAGCCGGCATACCGACCCAGTTACTAAATTCTACCGGAGCGGCACCGGTTCCTCCTTCAGCACCATCAATGGCGATAAAATCAGGTTTTATACCCGTTTCTACTATGGCCTTACATATTGCCAGGAATTCGCTTTTTCGTCCGATGCAAAGCTTGAAACCAACCGGTTTCCCATTGGAACATTCCCTCAGATTTTGTATAAATTCCATCAAGCCTCTTGGCGTATTAAAGGCGGTATGATAGGGTGGAGAAAAGATATCACAGAAAGGTTCTACCTCCCGGGCTTTGGCAATTTCCTCATTGTTTTTCTTAGCCGGTAGGATACCGCCTTGGCCGGGTTTGGCACCCTGAGATAGCTTAATTTCTATCATTTTTACTTCAGGACGCTGGGCATTTTTACGAAATCCTTCTTCACTGAATCCCCCATCTTCCCCGCGGCACCCGAAATAGCCTGTGCCTATTTGCCAGATCAAATCCCCACCATAATAAAGGTGATGATCACTAATGCCACCTTCACCGGTATTTTGCGCAAAATTTCCTTTTTTAGCACCACCGTTCATGGCCTGGACCGCCCGGTCACTCAATGCCCCGAAACTCATGGCAGAAATGTTAATGATGCTGGCATTGTAGGGCTGTTCACATTGGGGTCCTCCGATATTCACCCTTAAATCTTCTTTAGGAGGTTCCTGGGGAAGTGCAGAGTGTAAAAGCCAATCATAACCCGGTTTGTCATAATCAAGTTTGGTTCCGAAAGGTTCTTTGTCCAAGACCCCCTTGGCCCTTTGATAAATGATGGAACGATTAATGCGGTTAAATGGTCTTCCGTCAATATCCGATTCTACAAAATACTGGTTGATCTCAGGCCGAATCCCTTCGAAAATATAACGAAAGTGGCCTAAAAGCGGAAAATTTCTCAGAATGGTATGTTTTTTCTGGAAGGTGTCATAAATCGACAGTAACAACAAAGGCCCGACTAAAACAAAAACCCATAGTACATTCGGGAAAAAATAGCCAAGCACTAACAAACCAACTATCACGATAGCGTTGAGTATAAAAAACCCCCTTATATGAAAAGGCATTGCTCAGCGAGTTTTTGTGATTTAAGATCCAATAACAAAAATAACCATTTTTAAGGTTATGATAGCCCTTAAAAAGAATTTAAAACTTTCTGAACTTGTTCTTTCCCGTGAAGCATCGAAAATACTACTAAATTGATTGGTATCGTTTGAAAGGAATTTCTTTGGATTTCTAAAATGCTAACTTTGTGCAATTTAAAATAATAAAGGTCGCTTAAACAAGAAATGTACTACAATAATGTCTTAGAATTAATAGGTGGCACTCCTTTGGTGAAGTTGAACAAAATTGCTGACGGTACAGCAGCCACTGTTCTTGTTAAAATAGAATCCGATAACCCCGGTAATTCTGTGAAAGATCGCATTGCTGTTCGCATGATCGAAGAGGCTGAAAAAAATGGGGATCTAAAACCGGGGGGTACCATTATTGAAGGGACTTCCGGCAATACGGGTATGGGGTTAGCTATAGCGGCCATTGTAAAGGGTTATAAATGCATTTGTACTGTAGCGGACAAACAATCCAAAGAAAAAATCAACCTATTAAAAGCGGTAGGGGCCGAGGTTATTGTTTGTCCTTCTGCCGTTCCTCCTGAGGACCCGAAATCTTATTACTCAGTGGCTAGTAAGCTGAATGAAGTGATACCCAATTCCTTTTACCCGAACCAGTACGATAACCTTTCCAATACGGAAGCCCATTATGAAATGACAGGGCCGGAAATCTGGGAACAAACAGAAGGCCAGATCACCCATTTTATTTGCGGTGTGGGAACCGGAGGTACCATCAGTGGCGTGGGAAGGTATCTTAAAGAAAAAAATCCCAATATTAAGGTCTGGGGTATTGATCCGATGGGTTCAGTCTTTAAGGCTTACCATGAAACCGGGGAATTTGACCTTAACGCGGTTTATCCTTACTTGACGGAGGGAATTGGTGAGGATATTATTCCTTCCAACGTGGATTTTTCGATTATTGATCACTTTGAAAAAGTATCCGATAAAGATGGTTATCTGATGACTCGAAGACTCGCAAAGGAAGAGGGGATTTTAGCCGGGAATTCTTGTGGTTCTGCGGTAGCGGGCTTCTACCAGCTTCAACAATATCTGAGTAAAGATGACCTTGCTGTTATTTTATTGCCGGACCATGCCACAAGATACCTCGGAAAAGCGTTTAATGATGAATGGATGCGTGAAAGAGGTTTCCTGGAAACAGGTGCGATTGCCGCAAGGGATATTGTAAAAACTAAAAGGGATGGTGACCTTATAACCCTCGAAAAATCTCACCCGGTATCCGAAGCCATACAGGTAATGAAGGATAATGACATTGCCCAACTTCCAATAGTGGACGAAACCGGGGGAATTGTAGGGGCCATTACTGAAAACCTTATCTACACCAAATTACTGGACAATCCGGATTGTAAACACCTTTCCGTGGAAAATATCATGGGAGATCCATTTCCTGAATTGGATAGTACAGCCACCTATAACCAGGTTTCGGCTTTACTGGATACAGAAAATAATGCGGTAATAATCAATAATAGAGATGGTTCCCGGAACATTATTACCAAGTATGACGTGCTTCAGGCCTTAACCGACAACTAAAAAAGAGCATTAAATTAAACCAGCAATGACCTTTCAGGACCAGTTAGGCTTCAATGTTGAGCTAAAAAATTTTCCACCAAAGCGAATTGTTTCCCTTGTACCCTCTCAAACAGAGTTATTGTTCGACTTAGGCCTTGATGAAGAGGTGGTGGGGCTTACTTATTTTTGTGTTCATCCCAAAGAAAAGTTCAAGGAAAAAACCAAAATTGGCGGTACAAAGCAGGTAAAAAAAGAAATTGTTAATGGCCTGGAACCTGATTTAATTATTGCTAATAAAGAAGAAAATGAAAAAGATCAGGTGGAAGCATTGAAAGAAAATTATCCGGTTTGGGTAAGTGATGTATTTGATCTGGATAGTGCATTGGAAATGATTAAATCTATCGGAGAATTGGTTGGCAAAAAGGAAGCCGGAGCAAAAATGGTTAATCAAATTGGCTACGGTTTTAAGGATTTACCCTCCATTGAACCCAAAGAAACTTTGTATTTAATCTGGCGAAACCCTTATATGACTGTGGGTGGAGACACTTTTATCCACTATATGCTAAACCGGATTGGATTGAAAAACCTGCTTCAGGATTTTAATCGCTACCCGGAAATAGGAAAAGAAAAAATTCGTGAATTAGATCCCCAACTTATTCTCCTTTCCTCGGAACCTTATCCTTTTAAGGAAAAGCACAAAGCGGAATTAAATGCCGTTGTGCCTGATTCGGAAATTCAATTGGTTGATGGCTCCATGTTTTCCTGGTATGGAAGCCGGATGTTAAAGGCCGTAGCATATTTTCAGGAATGGGTTAAAAACTTTAAGGAACCTGCAAATTCCAACCGCCCCGCTTAAATCCGCTTTGTTAACTCTCGGGCGACAAGGTTTTAAGGGAATACCCCTAAAGATTCATAACTGGTCACCACTTTATTAATGCCACTGATAAAGGAAGCCATCCTCAGATCTGGTATAGCAGGGTTTTGTTTCTTGATTTCCCGGATTTCGTTGAAAGCAAAAACCATGGTTTCTTCCAGGCCAGAGCGGACCAGATCAATTTCCTCACCTCCGTGAATCAAAAGCTTTCTTTGTTCATCCGGAATATTCGTATTGGTTGCTCGCTCAATGGCTTGAACGAGTCTGCGATTATTGCCTTCTTCCAGACGTTTGCCCATTCGCCCGAACCTCACGTGTGAAAGGTTTTTTAGCCACTCAAAGTACGATACCGTAACACCACCGGCATTCAAGTACAGATCTGGTATTAGCATGATATCTCGCTTATTAAGGATGTCCTCAGCTTCTTTGGTGACAGGGCCGTTTGCGGCCTCAGCAATGATTTTTGCTTTTACCCGCGGAGCATTTTCACTGGTTATTTGGTTTTCAAGGGCTGCGGGAATCAGGATATCACATTCCATTTCGAGGGCTTCCCCTGAGCCTTCCATATTTTTGGCACCGGAGTAATCCAAGATGGAGAGGTTTTCTTCCCAGTGTTTTTTGACGTTTTCCACGTCTACACCTTTTTCGGAATAAATGGCTCCTTCTCTTTCTGCTATGGCAATAATTATCGCGCCGGCGTCCTGGCAGAATTTAGCAGCATGAAAACCCACATTACCCAACCCTTGTACAATGATTCGCTTTCCTTCCAAACCCGTATTGAGGTTCAGGGTTTTCATGTCTTCCTGGTGAGAAACCGCTTCCCGGATACCATAGTATGCGCCTAACCCTGTGGCTTCTATTCGTCCGCGAATTCCTCCCTGACCAACTGGTTTACCGGTAACGCATGCTAAAACATTAGGATCATCGGAATTAAAAGCCATGTTGGTGTCGGTGATCCAGGCCATCTGCTGACTTCCAGAACCATAATCAGGGGCCGGCACATCATTACCCGGGCCGATCATTTTTTTCTTGATTAATTCGGTAGTATAACGCCTGGTTACAGACTCCAGTTGTTTTTGGGTATAATGTTTCGGGTTGATCCTAATGCCTCCCTTTGCCCCGCCAAAGGGCACATCCACAATCGCGCACTTAAAAGTCATTAAAGTTGCTAAGGCTTTTACCTCATCTTCGTCTACACTTTCGGAAAAACGAATACCTCCTTTCGTAGGCGTTTTATGATGACTGTGCTGAATTCTTAAACCTTCAAAAGTGGTGACATTTTCATTGATTTTTATGGGAAAGCGAACTTTATAGACGCTGTTACAATGCTTGATTTGTTCGAGAAGACCCGGATCGTGGTTGGTATAAGAAATGGCTTTGCTGTAATACCGATGGACATCGGTCAATAGCTTTGAACCATTCTGAGATTTTGCCATAATTAATATTTGGTTTTTATCATTAAAAGTTAAAAAGCCTGTTGAGTATCAGCTTTATGATAAGCGATGTCAAAGGTAAGGCGGTTAATTGTGATAGAAAAAATTTAAGCCGTTCAATTGGTCAAAGTTTTATCCATAAAGCATTAGGAAAAGCAGACTGATGGTCTGGAAGGTGAATTGCCCTAACAAGTATCTCGTTACCAAGTTTTAAACGAGCCAAAACTTTGACCATTTCTGAGGCAATAGTGTGCTATTGATTGGCTAAAAATTATGCCTAATCTTTTATTCTCATAGGATCGTAAGGGTAATGGGTTTCATAGGTTTCCCGGACAAGAGCAATTAGCTTTTCCTTTAAGGCATCCAAATTTTCATTATTCAGAGCAGATACGAAAACCGCGTTATGATTACTCTTAGCCATCCAGCTTTCTTTAAGGGAGTAAAAGTTGTTGATTTCAGCCTGCCTTTGTCCGTTTACAGATGTTTCCGATGTGATCTGATCCACTTTATTGAAAACAGTTATAATGGGTTTCCCCACCGCATCAATTTCCTCAAGGGTCCGGTTCACTACTTCTATTTGTTGCTCAAAATTTTCGTTGGACAAATCCACTACGTGGACTAAAATATCAGCTTCCCGGACTTCATCAAGTGTGGATTTAAAGCTCTCTACCAATTTGTGCGGAAGTTTCCTGATAAAACCAACGGTATCTGAAATTAAAAAAGGGATATTATCGAGGACCATTTTCCTGACCGTGGTGTCGAGTGTTGCAAAAAGCTGATCCTCTGCTTTTATCTCGGATTGACTCAGTTTATTCAATAAAGTGGATTTGCCGCTATTGGTATAGCCTACCAATGCCACCCTTGCTTTTTGATCCCTGTTTTTGCGTTGCGTGGCGTTTTGCTTGTCGATTTTTTCCAGTTTCTCTTCCAGTTGTTTAATCTTTTTATGGATCAACCTTCTGTCCGTTTCAATTTCCTTCTCTCCGGGACCCCTGGTGCCTATACCTCCTTGCTGACGAGAGTGGTGGGTCCACATGCGTGTTAATCTCGGCAGAATATATTGAAATTGGGCCAGTTCGACCTGGGTCTTGGCCTGAGAAGTTTTGGCCCTTTTGGAAAATATATCCAGGATCAGATTGGCCCTGTCCAGCACTTTGCAATCAAGGATGTTTTCAATATTCTTAAATTGAGAAGGAGAGAGTTCATCATCGAAAATGACAAGCTTGATTCCCTTTTCATCTAAATAATCCTTAATCTCTTCTAATTTGCCTTGCCCGATCAGGGTTTTAGGATTAGGCTTGAATATTTTTTGCTGAAATGTTTTAACGGTTTTGGCGCCTGCCGTGGAGGTAAGTAATGCCAGTTCCTCTAAGTGCTCCCGGGCCAGTTTTTTAGGCTCCTTACCGTCTACTATACCTACTAAAACCGCATTTTCTTGTTTAACTGATTGATCTACGAAATCTTTCATGCAATGTTGGCTAACTCCTTTTCTTTTTCATCGAAATTAATAAATGGCTATCTATTTCAATTATACAAAAAATCAAAGTATTTGGTTTTGGGTGTCTTAGCATAAGCACCGATAATCCTTATTGTATCCGGAGTTTCCTTAAAAAGTATCCTCGGCTAATTGTATAATTTGCACTGGCAGGGATTCTGTAGGCCAAAAAGGTGCAATCCCGCTTTTTTCAGAATTTCAGGAAATTTCTTCAAAAAATTAGGTGTGCCACAAGTTTCTTTATTCCATTGGTTACTTCTTGCCTTGATAATCGTGGTACACCTGAGTAAACTGACCAGCCAAAACTACCACCAAAAGAAAATTTCCAGCCATCCTCGAATTTCGACTAAATTTTGGGGAAACTCCAGTTATTGTATGGACCCTTTTGCTTTCCTTTGCCGTTAAAAACCATTAAAAAAAGCGTTTTGACGGCAAAAACCAAAAGTGGTCTCGTGATTAGCACTACCGGGACTTGGAACTTGGTTTATGGAATGGATTCGATTTACTATGAATGTGGGGTAAGGGGTAAATTCAGGATCAATGAGGGACTAAATGCCACAAATCCTGTGGCTGTTGGAGACAAAGTATATTTTGAATTAAAACCGAATGGCCAACGGGGAGTGATTTATGCCATTGAAGAAAGGGATAATTTCTTAATTCGCCAAAGCCCGAAAAAACCTTCCAAGGTACATGTACTGGCGGCCAATATAGATTTGGCCATAATGGTTTTCACCATAGATTTTCCAAGGGTTAAACCAGGTTTTCTTGATCGTTTCCTGGTTACGGCTGATGCCTACGATATCACTCCGGCAATTGTCATCAATAAAAACGATGCCTATTCCGGAAAATTAAAAGAAAAGCGGGATGCGTTAATAGCCCTTTACAAAAACCTGGGTTACGAAGTGTATTTAATTTCAGCCGCTGACAAAAAGGGTTTATCAGCACTTAGAGATCGAATGGAGGCGAAAAAGACTTTAGTAACCGGTCCTTCGGGAGTCGGAAAAAGTACCTTGCTCAATGCCTTGTATGGTTTGCGCATCAAAACAGCCCCCATATCCAAAGCCACCAGTAAAGGGAAACACATTACCACGTTTCCCCGTATGTATCCCCTGCCTAAGAATACCTTTGTGATTGATACACCTGGCATTAAGGAGTTTGGATTGGTAGGGTTCGAACTTTATGAGATCAGCCATTTCTTCCCCGAAATGGTAAATTACCTGGATGATTGTAAATTCAGCAATTGCCTGCACCTGAATGAGCCCGAATGCGCAGTGAAAAAAGCTTTGGCCAATGGTGAAATCCAGGAGGAGCGTTATGAACGGTACAAGCGTTTATTGGAAAGCTTGAGTGAATAAATTATGAACAATTTTACCCATATCCTTTATTTTCGGAGGTTTTTATAACCTTCACTAAAGAAAATGGTAATCAATTTTCTAACTTTTTTGGTTCTACAATGAATTTTATGGAA
Organism: uncultured Sphingobacteriales bacterium; assembly: GCA_964549595.1. Taxonomy (GTDB): domain Bacteria; phylum Bacteroidota; class Bacteroidia; order CAILMK01; family CAYYUA01; genus CAZQQN01. The sequence goes on from CAZJWK010000007.1 coordinate 59,973, forward strand.
ATGTTTTTGAGAAGTTTTGATCTAA
>CAZJWK010000008.1:0-1494 GCA_964549595.1 uncultured Sphingobacteriales bacterium
TAATTCAATTTTCTATGCTCAGGGACTCGAACCTGCGTCCGCCAGCCGGCGGATATGAGCCCAACGAGCTACCATCTGCTCTACCCCGCAAAATATGTTTTTTAATTCAATTTTCTATGCTCAGGGACTCGAACCTGCGTCCGCCAGCCGGCGGATACTGTGTTCGCCTACTGGCGAATGAGCCCAACGAGCTACCATCTGCTCTACCCCGCAATATTTTATTTTTTTTAATCCTTCTTGAAAGGTTTTACACAAATTCAAAATATGACGGATAAACCCTTAAACAATTTAAAAATAAATCCGCCTGACTCAACCAGAATTTAAATGTAGTGAACGCTTACCTAACCCTGAAATCTTGGTGCAAAGATAAAATGCTTTTAGGATTTTTCAAATTATTCCGCAATGGATTGACGTGGGAAAAAAACAAGCTTAAACACTGTTTTCTTTTATATTTCCTAATTTTGAATCTGAAAAAACCTTAAAACTTGAAATCTATGAAACGTTTAATGATTTACCTTTTACCTTTATTATTCTTGGCATCTGCCTGTAACCAAGGAGGACAAAATGGAAATGAGAAAGATTCCAATAACAAAAAGGATACTGTTAATAGCGGTGATGATGAACAATCTATGAAGGAAGAAAAAGATGAAAAGGAAGTAAAGTTACGCTTCCCCCTTCCAAGTCCTCATGGTTGGGTTAAGCAAATTATGGGGATCAATAAAATTAAAATTTCTTATTACCGGCCTTCTGTTCATGACCCGGAAACCGGGGAAAAGAGACAAATCTGGGGAAAGCTGGTCCCTTATGGGGAACTGTGGCGAACCGGAGCCAATGCGAATACTACCATAAAATTCAGCCACGATGTCATGGTAAATGGCAACAAGCTTGAAGCGGGTAAATATTCGTTCTTTACAATACCCGGTAAGGATAAATGGACATTGATCTTTAACAACAAATCGGATCATAATGGTACCATGGGGTATGATAAAGCCAATGATGCACTGCGCTTTAAAGTAGAACCAGAGAATACCGAATATCATGAAATGATGACCTTTCACATTAAGGATGTTACGGATACTACCGGAATCATTGAATTAGCCTGGAATGAAACCTCCGTATCATTTAACCTTGCTACCAATACAAGTGAGCAGGTCATGACCATGATGGATAACGCCATTGCCCAAGCAGAAAATGATGATTGGAAAACTTATAACAGGTGTGCTAATTATTTAGTGGAAAATGAAAAAATGTTGGATAAAGCGAAAAAATGGGTTAATAAATCCATTGATATTAAAGAAAATTGGAGGAATCTTTGGACCAAAGCCGAATTAATGGAGGAAAAGGGCAATATCGAAGAAGCTGTTAAGTTCGCTGAAAAATCCCTTGAGGTTGGAAAGGAGAATGATATGGAAGAAGGCTACCAGGATTACATGAAAGGGAATATAGAAGAATTAAAAGAAAGTCCGGCCGGTGGTGAAGGATTTAATGCGACTT
>CAZJWK010000008.1:1504-4874 GCA_964549595.1 uncultured Sphingobacteriales bacterium
TGAATAACTAAATACCAAGGCTTAGCGCTAAATTTTTAAAAAACCCCGTTGCTTTAAGCCTCGGGGTTTTTTTAGTGCCTTATAGGGTAATAGCCTCTTGGAGAGGGTTCAATTTTGGGGTTACTTTTCAAACATAATTCCTTTGCTGCATTAGGGTGTTTTCATTGGATAAGCAGGGAAGTGGTTATTGGATTACTCAAAAAAGGGTGAAAAATTGTAAGGGCTTTCATTTATCTATAATTTTGAAGGATAATGAAACACCAAATCATTTTAACCTTCTTAAAAATCAAGGAATATGGATTCAGCCCAAAGTACTTTTTCAAGCAAACTACCCGGTGTTAAAAAAAGTATATTTGCCGAAATGTCGGCTTTGGCCAATGAATATCAGGCTATTAATCTTTCACAGGGTTTCCCGGATTTTAACTGTCCCGAGGATTTGATAGACCGTGTGCATCATCACATGAAGGCGGGTAAAAATCAATATCCGCCAATGCCGGGAGTTTATTCACTTAAAGAAAAGATTGCTGAAAAGGTAAAGGAACTTTATGGGGCTGAATACGATCCTGATAGTGAGATTACCATCACAGCAGGTGCTACACAGGGGCTTCACTGCGCTATTTCTACCCTTGTGCGGGAACATGATGAGGTAATCATTATTGAACCTGCTTATGATGCCTATTTACCTTCTATTCTGCTCAATAGAGGGACCCCGAAATATGTTCAGCTTTATCCGCCTGACTTTAAAATCAATTGGGAAGATATTAAAAAGTTAATTACTTACCGAACCCGGGCCATTATCATTAATACTCCTCACAATCCAAGCGGAATGGTAATGGATCAAGATGATATGCAACAGTTAGAGAAAATTACGGCTAACTATGATATCTTCATCATAAGTGACGAGGTCTATGAACATATGGTGTTTGATGGCCGGGAACATGAAAGCATTTGCCGGTATCCTTATATCAGGCAGAACGCTTTCGGGATATTTTCGTTTGGCAAAACCTACCATACCACAGGCTGGAAAATTGGTTATGTCGTTGCTCCGGAACATTTGACCAATGAATTTAGAAAGGTTTTTCAATATGCCATGTTTGGGGTTTCTACACCCATGCAATATGCTTATGCGGATTACCTGGATCATAAAGACCATTACTTGAAACTAAGTGAATTTTACGAAGAAAAACGGGATTATTTCGCTGGCTTGATTAAGGATTCCGGTTTGAAACTATTACCCAGTGATGGTACTTACTTTCAATGTGTCGATTATAGTGATATTTCCAATGAAAAGGATGTGGATTTTTGTAAACGTTTAATTACCGAATACGGGGTGGCTGCTGTTCCTATATCGGTTTTTTACCATGAAAAAAATGACAACCAGATCATTCGTTTTTGTTTCGCCAAGCAGGAATCCACGCTTAAAAAGGCCGGAGAGATCTTATGCAAAATCTAAAAGTTACGCTTGTGCAACCGGACATTATCTGGGAAGATAAATCAGCCAATTTGGAAAAATATGAGGCGCTCCTGAAAGAAGCAAATTCACCGGATGTAGTGGTGTTACCGGAGATGTTCAATACCGGTTTTTCTATGAATGCCAAGGAATTGGCAGAAAAAACGGAAGGTCAATCAGTGAAATGGTTGGCGGATAAGGCCGGAAGTATCGATGCTGCGGTAATGGCCAGCTTAATTGTGGAAGATGAAGGGCTTTTCTACAACCGATTGGTATGGATGCAGCCTGACGGCCATTATCAAACATACGATAAACGGCATCTTTTTTCCATGACTGAGGAACCGAAACATTTCACTCCTGGTAAAAGGAAATTGATACTGGATTGGAGGGGATGGAAAATTTGCCCTATGGTATGTTTTGACCTAAGGTTTCCGGTCTGGAATAGAAATGTGGAAGAGTATGATTGCTTTATTGTCAATGCCAATTGGCCACAGCGGCGTAGCAATCATTGGCGGACTCTATTGCAGGCCAGAGCCATAGAAAACCAGGTTTTTTGTGTAGGAGTAAACCGTGTGGGAAAAGATGGAAACGAAGTGTATTTTTGCGGGGATTCCATGGTGGTTGATCCTTTAGGGGAACCCAGGGTTCACCTTAAGCATAATGAACAAGTAATCAATGTTGAAATGGATTATGAGGAGATAACCAAAACCCGCCGCTACATGCCTTTTCTCAGGGAAAGAGATCATTTCGAGCTTCAATAGCCCGTTTTCGGTTTAATCAGTCCATTTTTTCTTTTCTTCCGGATTATTTTCCAGGTATTTTTCCGTTTTTCTTAACTTATCTTCTAATGCGCCTACGAAGGTGTTATTGGGATATTGCTTTTTGTAGTCCTCTAACAAGTTGCGGAAAAAATCCAGGTCCCTGTGGAGTTCTGTCCTAACAGCTATTACAGGAGCCGCAATGGAATTCTTGTCCCAGGCTTTTTTTACCAATGCTTTTATATCCTGAAATTTTTTTCTTCTTTTCTTTTTATTGATCTTGTTCATTTTGTCATGGATCTCGAGCCTTTTTTGAGTATTGTCGGTCTTTTTAAGGACCTTCTTTAAGGAATCACCCATTGTATTGTAACGGTTCATGACCTGGTAAAGCTTTCTAATAAGTCTTGTATCCTCGGCACCATCTCCTTCTACTTTATAATCATTTAAATTATCAATATCGGTTTTTATGTTCATGATACCGCCTGTAAGGATGATGTGTATAGACTGGCTGGGGAACCGGATTTGGTAAAGCCCAGGCCCCGGAATTTTCCCGCCAAAACGAAAACGGTCCTGTTGATTGACTACGGTAGAAGCAAGCGGTGTCACATTGATACCAATGCCCATTTTATCCAAAATCACTTCTGAATTGGCACCTCCTGTTACCTCGCCCTGGAGAATAAAATTTACACTATCGTTTGTGTTACCTGGTTCCTGATTTTTGGCTTTTTGGATTAATTCCTTATGGGATTGCTGTTCACCACCACTTTTTATTCCCGATGATGAACCATTACCCGATTGGCTCGGCTTATCCTGAATAATCTCAGGGGAATCTTTACCATCTTTTTTCCCGGCTTGGGAGGTATCTGATTGAGCGCCATTCTGGCTCGAATTTCCGTTCTGGCAACCAAGGTTAATTGATAAAACCAATAAACCAATGAGGATCGTGAAATTTTTGGTCATAATTAAACATTCGCTTTTTCTAATTCTTGTTCAAGCATTTTGTTGACTTTTTGGGGCTCTGCTTTTCCCTGAGATTTCTTCATAATTTGCCCCATAAAAAAACCCAATAGGCCGGTCTTGCCATTCTGATATTCTTCAACCTTTTGCGGATTGTTTTGTATAACTTCATTGACAAGCGATTTCAGGAAATCATCATCCTGCA
>CAZJWK010000008.1:4884-58534 GCA_964549595.1 uncultured Sphingobacteriales bacterium
GGATAAGGTTCAATTCATTGGCAAGGCTTTCGGGGTCTTTTTCCGGTTGTTTAACCAATTCATAGAACAGGGTGTTGGAAGCCATTGAAAAATTTAGCTTATCCGCTTTAATCATTTTGATAATGCTTCCTATTTGCTCCGGAAAAAGCGGAAAATCCTCCATGTGAACCGCATTCTCATTCAAGTAAGAACGGATCGGGCCAATCATCCAATTGGTAGCGGCCTTGTAATCATCACAATGACTAATCACGGCCTCAAAATATTCTGAGAATGCCCTTTCGGAAGCCAATAGGTTAGCATCATAGGCTTTCAGGCCATATTGATCCCGGTATTTATATTCCCTTTCCCTTGGCAGCTCCGGTAGTTGGCTTTTTATATTTTCCAGGTATTCCTCAGTAAGGGCAAAAGGAGGTATGTCAGGATCCGGAAAATACCTGTAGTCATCTGCCATCTCTTTGGTCCGCATTTCAAAAGTTTCGTTCTTGGCGGGATCAAATCCTAAAGTGGCTTGGTCCACTTCCTGCCCTTTTTCCATTAGGTCTACCTGGCGTTTGAATTCGTAATCCAATGCCTTCTGGACATTCCGAAAACTGTTGAGGTTTTTGATTTCCACTTTGGTCCCGAAAGCCTGTGCGTCTTTTTTCATTACGGAAATATTAACATCGCAACGCAAGCTTCCCTCCTCCATATTACCGTCACAAATGCCTAAATAACGCACGATTTTCCGTATTTCCACCAAATAATTGTAAGCTTCTACGGGGTAATTAATATCCGGCTTACTGACGGTCTCAATCAGTGGTACGCCAGCCCGGTTCAAATCCACCAGGGAATAAAAAGGATCCAGGTCATGAATGCTCTTACCGGAATCCTCTTCTAAAATGATTTTTTCAATACCCACTTTCTTTTCATGACCTTCAGCATCCGGGATGATTAAGTAACCATCCGTACATAAGGGTGTGGTGTATTGAGTGATCTGGTAGCCTTTGGGTAAGTCAGGGTAGAAATAATTCTTCCTGGCAAAATGCGTCTCCTTGTTGATTATTGAATTGGTGGCCAATCCCATTTTTAAAGCATACTCCAATGCCCCCCGGTTAGGCTTTGGCAAAGTGCCCGGATGGCCCATAGAAATAGGACTGACTTGCGTATTGGGTTCACTTCCGTATTCGTAAGGATCATTGGAAAATTGCTTACTCTCAGTGAGTAGCTGGGCATGAACTTCAAGCCCTATGACCGCTTTATATTCGTTGTAAGGTGCCTCCATAACCAAATGACAGTTTTTAAAACCTCATTGAAAGGGTGTTTTTTGCCCAATAATTTATTTACAATTTAATCAACCCAATTGGTCCTTTAACAATTCCTTACCTTTTTTAATGGCAGAAGTAACCTTTTCAGGATTTTTTCCTCCTGCCGTAGCAAAAAATGGCTTACCACCCCCTCCGCCATTGATCTCAGAAGCGATGGTTTTAATCAATTCACTTGCATCCAGTTCCTTTTGTTTGGCCAGATTTTCGGGTATGATCAGCCATATATTGGCTTTTTCGTCAAATCCTGCTCCCAAAAGGATTATCGCTTCAGGATCATTGTTTTTTAGATCAAAAGCCAGGTCTTTTCCCGCATCAGGTGAATCAATGTTTACCTCTTGAGCAATTAACCGGTTTTGGCCATTAACCTTTTCAGCCTCTTGAAGCAATTTTTCCCGCAGACTTTTGATTTTAGCCTTTTGGTATTCTTCGATTTGCTTATTCAATTCCTTATTATGCTCAATCAAATCCTGAACGGAAGCCACTGGTTTACTGGGATTTTTGAGGAGTTTCTGGACACTGGTTAGCGTATCAATTTTTTCATTGACGTATTTCTCCGCCTCAGCACCGGTTACCGCTTCAATTCTTCGGATACCGGCCGCAACAGAGGTTTCATTGGTGATTTTGAAGAATCCTAAACTGCCTGTGTACGGGACATGGGTTCCTCCGCAAAGTTCTTTAGAAAACTGATCGTCAAAGGTGATAACCCGTACGTACTCCCCGTATTTCTCACCGAATAAGGCTGTGGCACCACTGTTCAGGGCCTCCTGAACCGGTACGCTTCTTTCTTCTTGCCTGGGGATGTTTTCTCGTATTTTTTGGTTGACTCTGTTTTCTACTTTTCTGATTGCTTCCGGCTCTACTTTTGAAAAATGGGAAAAATCAAAACGTAAATGCGCTTCATTCACCAGAGAACCTTTTTGGTCCACATGACTACCCAGGACTTCTTTCAAAGCAGCATGCATGAGGTGGGTGGCGGTATGGTTCCTTTCAGTGAGCGCTCTTTTTACCCGGTCAACTTCAGCCTGGAAAGTGTTTTCCAGGTTTTGCGGGACTTTATCCGTAATATGGATGATTAAATTGTGGGCTTTTTGGGTATCCTTGACCGTTATGCTTTCTTCGTCATTGAAAAGCTTACCGGTATCCCCAACTTGCCCACCACTTTCCGGGTAAAAAGGCGTGCGGTCCAGTACCAAATGGTAAAGGGTTTCTTTTTTGGTTTTTACTTCCCGGTATCGAAGGATGTTAACATGGGTATGAAGGTGATCGTACCCCACAAAAGTCGTATTTTCCCCTTCTCTTACAATGTGCCAGTCGCCCGTGCTTACCTGAGAGGCTTTTTTAGACCGGGCTTTTTGTTGTTCCAGGCCTTTTCGGAAACCCTCTTCATCCACCGTTAGCCCTTTTTCACGGGCCATAATTCTGGTTAAGTCAAGGGGGAAGCCATAAGTATCATAGAGTTCAAAGGCAAAATCTCCGGGAATGGTATCGTTTTCCATTTTTTGAACCTTTTGCTCGAAAAGCTTAGTCCCTACAGATAGGGTTCTCAAGAAGGACTGTTCTTCTTCCTGGACGACTTTTTGAACAAAATCTTTTTGCGCTTTGACTTCAGGGAAAACTTCCCCGAACTGATTAACCAGTACCTCCACTAATTCGAACAGGAATGGGCTTTCAGCCCCTAAATATTGGAACCCATAGCGCACACCCCTTCTAAGGATTCTGCGGATGACGTAACCCGCACCGGTATTGGCCGGCAACTGGCCGTCACAGATGGTGAAAGTAATAGCCCTGCTATGGTCGGCTACTACTCTGAGCGCAATGTCGGTTTCTTCTTTTTGCCCGTATTTAACTTTGAATTTATCGCAAATGTATTGGATAAGGGGTTGAAAAATGTCCGTGTCATAATTAGAATCCTTATTCTGGAGGACAGCTGTTAACCGTTCCAACCCCATCCCCGTGTCAATATGTTTTTTGGGAAGGGGTTCAAGCGTGCCATCCTGATATCTGTTAAATTCAATAAAGACAAGGTTCCATAGTTCAATGACCTCCGGGTGGTCTTGATTAACCAATTCGCCGGCATCCTGTTTCTTTCTTTCCGCTTCATGGCGGAAATCGTAATGGATTTCAGAGCTTGGTCCGCATGGACCTGCATCTCCCATTTCCCAGAAATTTTCATCTTTACCGAATTTCAGGATCCGATCTTCGGGGACCCATGCCTTCCATAAATGATAGGCTTCAGTGTCCTCCTCAAGGTTTTGGTCACCTTCAAAGACCGTCACATACAACCGCTCAGGATTAAGCCCGTATTCCCGGGTTAACAACTCCCATGCATATTGGATGGCCTCTTCCTTAAAATAATCTCCGAATGACCAGTTACCAAGCATTTCGAACATGGTGTGATGATAAGTATCATGGCCTACTTGTTCGAGGTCATTGTGTTTGCCGGAAACCCGCAAACATTTCTGGGTATCCGCTACACGTGGGTAAGTCGCTTCCTCATTTTCCAGAAAAATGTCTTTGAATTGATTCATTCCCGCGTTAGTAAACATTAAGGTAGGGTCATCCTTAACTACAATGGGTGCTGATGGAACGATCTTATGATCTTTTGACCGGAAATAATCAAAAAACTTTTGTCGGATTTCCGCTACTTTCATACGGGCTTTTGCCTTTTTCTTTTATAACAACAAATTTCACTAAAAATTTTGGTTTCAACGGCATGGGAAGTTTTCAGAATTATTAGAAGGCTTTTAGCGTAAGGGTTTTCGAAATTTCCCTTTTTTCCCCTATATATTGGTCAAAAGGGTTACGGGGTTGCTGATTGTAAACGATTTATGAGCGGGGATGAAATGCTTCAATGACTGATTTCAGATAACTTTGGTCCAAATGGGTATAAATTTCCGTGGTTGTGATGGATTCATGGCCGAGCATTTCCTGTACAGCCCTTAGATCGGCCCCTCCTTCCACCAGATGGGTGGCAAAGGAGTGCCGGAGGGTATGCGGGCTTAACTTTTTTTGCAGTCCGGCTTTTAACCCGGCATTTTTCACGATGTTAAAAACCATGACCCGTGTTAGACCTTTGCCTCTCCGGTTCAAAAAAAGGGTGTCTTCAAAGCCTTTTTGAATGTTTTGATGGCTTCGGATCTGCTTTATGTATATTTCCATTTGATCAGAAGCCTCCTGGCCCAAAGGGACAATCCTTTCTTTGTTACCCTTTCCGATTACGACCAGGTACCCTTCCTTAAATTTAATGTTTGAAATCTGAAGGGTAATTAATTCTGAGACCCTTACTCCGCAACTGTAAAGTACTTCCAAAATGGTCCGGTCTCGCTCGCCCTGAGGATGGGTTCGGTCTATGGCGTTCAATAATTGATCCACCTCCTCAACCGATAGCACATCCGGAAGGTGCTTACCGATCTTAGGCATGCTTATGTCTTCTGTCGGCATGTAATCGAGTATATTTTCTTCATTCAGGTATTGAAAAAAGCTTTTTAAACCGGAAAGTAACCGGGCTTGCGTCCTTTCACTTAAGCCTAATTGATTAATGTGATGAAGAAATTGCCTGATATGGTCAGAAGAAACCTCATTTATAGCGAGGTTAATGGCATTAAGCTGCAGAAAATCCGTGAACTTTCGGAGGTCTCGTATATAATTTTCCCGGGAATGGTCAGATAGCCCTTTTTCAAGCTTCAGATGGGTTTGAAAACCTTTTAGGTAAGTTTCCCACATGGCCTTAATGCTTTGTCAAATAGATGGTGCTCGTGGAGTGTTAAGTTTATTCCCGCGTTAGCGCCCATTTCAATTACCCGAAAATTTTTAACCTATAATAGCTTTAAATGCCGTTGTTTTTGATGGTGCTTTTATTCTTCACCGGCGTACTGATTTAATGTTAGGCCAAAAGCCGGCTGTTCTACTTGATTTCGAAGCAAATCTTCCATTTTCTCCCGTTCGCGGATCAGGTAGGACTGCCCAGAATAAACCATCACTTCTGCCGGGCGGTAACGAGAATTGTAATTGGAAGCCATGCTAAAACCATAAGCACCGGCATTATTGAAAGCCAGAATATCCCCTTCTCTGACTTCGTGCAGCTTGCGGTCTGTACCAAAGGTGTCTGTTTCGCAAATATAGCCGACTATGGTATATACCCGGTTTTTTCCGTGAGGATTGCTAATGTTGGTGAGGTGGTGATAACCATCGTAAAACATGGGGCGAATGAGGTGATTTAAGCCCGAATCCACCCCTGCGAAAACGGTGGAGACCGTTTGCTTAATGACATTGACTTTGGTTAGGAAATAACCGGCCTCACTAACCAAAAATTTTCCGGGTTCAAACCACAATTCAAGTGATTTCCCGTATTCCTCGCAAAATTGGTTGAACCGCTCACTTACTTTTTTTCCTAATTCCTCCACATCCGTAACCACATCATCCTCCTTGTAAGCTACTTTGAAACCGGAACCAAAATCTATGTACTTTAAATCTGAGAATTGCCGGGCAGTATCCAGCAATACTTCAAGCCCGTTCAGGAAAACATTGGTATCTAAAATATCCGAACCGGTATGCATGTGCAAGCCTTCTACACGGATGTTATTGGCGTTGACAACACGGAGGACATGCCTTAATTGGTGAATGGAAATACCGAATTTGGAGTCTATGTGACCGGTCTGAATATGGGAATGGCCACCCCCGAGCAGGTGAGGATTTATCCTTATGCAAACGGGCACCGAATGGCCATATTCATGACCGAATTGCTCAAGTAGGGAAATATTATCGATGTTAATGTGAACGCCTCGTTCAATCCCTTTCCTGATTTCCTCCATAGAAATACAGTTGGGTGTAAAAAGGATCTCCGAAGGGCCAAATCCTGCTTTTAGCCCTAAGTCTACTTCCTGAATGGATACCGTATCAAGGCCGGCACCCAGTTGACGAAGTAACCCCAGTATATTGAGGTTTGAGTTGGCTTTGGCAGCGTAAAGCACACGGTTTTTCACAGGTTTAAAAGCTGCTTTGAGTTGGTGGTACCGGCTTTCGATTTGATCCGCCTCATAAACGTAAAGGGGTGAACCGTATTCCGTTATCAGATCTTTTCCTGGCATGCCTGAAAATTCGTATTGGTTATTGTTAAACTCCATCCGATGGTAAATTTTAAAGGTGCAAAAATAGTTTTTTTGAAGTAGGCACATTTCAAAGCCACTAATTATCCGTTTATGGACGGGTTAATTTTTTATCTTCCTTTGCAATGCCTTCTGGAATATAATCGGTACCGCCTAAAAACAAAAGCTAACAATTATTGAGGGGATTTGCCCTGTATTCCTTAAGGATCCACTTTATTAGCTTTTTTCGTTAAGCACTTTTAACAACGGCCCATTAAAAGTGGCATTAAATAAACGGGCTACCAATGATTCACCTGAAGGCAAAGCATGGGTGTCGAAGCTTCTCGAAACCTTTGAGCCGGGGTTAAATAAGGCTTTGAAGCAATTCCTGATGGTAAATTAATACCGTTTCATGTCATAAGGGGGCGGTATATCCTCATCCAAATACTTGGGCCGGTTAAGCACATCCGAGTGGATGACAGCCATTATAGGATCAAATTTTTTTATGCGTTGGTTGATTTTCTCGGAATACTGAGCTTTGGATTTTTTATGACGGGATTTTTGGTAAGCCAGTTTTTTCTTGCGTTCATAAGCAGCCTTTTGAGGCCTTTTGTAACCCTGCCGCTTTTTCTTTTGGTAGGACTCCTCTTTAGGCCTTTCAAAGGCAGATTCACTTCCGTAAGCGCCTTCTCCGGGTCGAGGTGCTTCTTCTGATCTTTCAGAAAAAGGATCCTGATAATCGGAATCATGTTGTTTAAATGGTTCAGAGGATTCAAAAGGGTTCGGCTCAGGTTGTTGAGATTCCCGGGGTTGAGGTTTTTCCTGAGTTTCAAAAGGTTCCGGTTCCGGGCTTTCCTGCTCTTGATGGGGCTCAGGGAACATATCCTCAAATGGGGAAGCAGGTTCCTGATCACTTTCTTCTTCAAAGGGTTCACCCTTACCAGGCCTTTGTTTTTTATGCTCCTTTGTGTTTTGAGCGATGGAATAAATAAAACTACCTAATATGATCAGGAGGGTTATGATTGTACCGAAATCCATGTTTTAACTTTTAATGAACCAAAATGGCTTTAAGCTTGATTTTGCTGATTCTTTGGCTTTCCCAAATGCCTTGATCTTAAGGTTTGGAAAAGAAGCCAGGTTTTTTTACAAAAAGGCAAAATTTCCTTATACCTTTGCAGCGAATTTAAAAATTAAATTTTACCCGTATGACAAAAGTGCATAATTTTAGTGCAGGTCCCGCAATCTTGCCAAAGGAGGCTATCGAAGAATCCATTAGTGGTCTCAGGGACTTTAAGGAAACAGGCATGTCGGCTATAGAAGTTTCCCACAGGGGTGAAGCCTGGACTGAGCAAATGGATGAGATAACCCACCTGGTGCGTAAATTACTCAATGTGCCTGAAGGGTATTCGGTGATTTTCCTGCAGGGTGGTGCGACTACACAATTTGCTATGGCTCCGATGAATTTGCTTCCATCCAATGGTAAAGCAGCTTATTTGAACACCGGAAATTGGTCTAAGAAAGCCATTAAAGAAGCTAAGAAATTTGGTCACGTTGAAATACCCGCTTCTTCCGAAGACCAAAATTTCAATTATATACCCAAGGACTTCCAATGCCCAGAAGACGCCTCTTACCTTCATGTGACCAGCAATAATACCATTTTTGGAACCCAAATGCGGTCTTTCCCGGAATGTGATTGTCCGCTGGTAGCCGATATGTCCTCTGAGATTTTTAGCAGGCCCATTGATATTTCTCAATTTGACCTAATTTACGCTGGTGCTCAGAAAAATATGGGGCCTGCGGGCGTTACTTTGGTAATCATTAATGATAAAATCCTTGGTAATGTAGACCGGGATATACCGGAAGTTTTCAATTACCAAACCCACATTGACAAAGCCTCACTTTATAATACGCCCCCCGTACCGTCTATATACATTTCTTACAATGTGCTTAAGTGGATCGAGGAACAGGGAGGCGTCAAAGCCATGCAGGATCGCAACGGCGAAAAATCACGCCTGCTTTATGAAGAAATTGACCGGAATTCACTTTTCGAAGGCACTGCTGCGAAAGAAGACCGCTCTCCAATGAATGCTACTTTCGTGGCTAAAGATTCCGAGTACGAGAGGAAATTCCTTCAAGAGGCTTCTGAAAATAATTTTGTCGGCTTGAAAGGCCATCGTTCTGTGGGAGGTTTCAGGGCTTCCATGTACAATGCCCTGCCGAGGGAAAGTGTAGAAGCTTTGGTGGAATTTATGCAGGATTTCGAACAACGAATCGGCTAAATTCATCTTACTCTCAGCACATGAATAGATTTAAATTTTTAGAAATACAAAATACAAAGCCTTATGCCTAAAGTATTAGCGAATGACGGCATTGCCGATAATGGAAAAAAGATCATGGAAGATGCCGGTTTTCAAGTGGATACCGAAAAGATTGAACAAGATCAGCTAAAGGATAACCTTAAGGATTACGATGCCATCCTTGTCAGGAGCGCTACCAAAATTACCGAGGATATTATCGATGCCAATACCCACCTTAAAATGATCGGGCGTGCCGGTGTTGGGGTTGACAACATTGCTGTAGAACATGCGGAAAGCAAAGGCATTAAGGTGGTGAATACACCGGCTGCTGCTTCCCTCTCCGTTGCTGAACTGGCTTTTGGTCACCTCGCCGGCGGTGTAAGATTTTTACACCAATCCAACCGAACCATGCATGAAAGGGGAAGTAGTGATTTCAAGGATTTGAAAAAAGCTTATTCAAAAGGCATTGAGCTTAGGGGGAAAACCCTGGGACTTGTCGGCATAGGCAGAATTGGTCAGGAAACCGCAAAAATTGCTTTAGGAGCGGGAATGCATGTATTGATTTCCGACCCCATGTACGATGAAGTGAATTTGGATTTGGACCATATCCAGGCGAATCCCACCCCTTCCGTAAAAGTCAAGTCTATCTCCAATGAGGAGCTTTTCAGGCAAGCAGATTTCATTTCCTTGCACGTTCCTTCCCTGGATAAGCCGATCATTGACAGTAAGGCCTTTGATCAGATGAAAGATGGTGTCGGTATTGTTAACTGTGCCAGGGGAGGGGTGATTGATGAAGAAGCCCTTTTGCAGGCCTTGGATTCCGGTAAAGTGGGTTTTGCCGGTTTAGATGTCTTTGAAAATGAACCTACTCCCAATGAAAAATTGCTAAAGCACGACAAAGTTTCGCTTACTCCTCATATCGGTGCTTCTTCGGTTGAAGGCCAGAAAAGGGTGGCGATTGAAATGGCTGAAAAAACGGTTGAAAACCTGAAAGGATAGGTCAATAAGCTTTTTGCTTAAACTAATTGGCCCCGGTTCGCCCGGGGTTTTTTATTTGCTTCCGGATTTAGTGTTTTAACAATGGTTTTTGGTACGTCACGAATTTAAATCGGCTTTAGAAATGGTTCTCTTACCTTGGTCAATTAGGGTAATATCAGCATTTTTGTGCTTAACAGGAAGCAGGACTTGCCATGGTTAAGTTTTATCCTTTTCAGCCTTTAAGACCCGAAGTAACCCACGTGGCGGAAGTTACATCCGCGGCTTTTGAAAAACCCAAAGAGGCTGAATACCCCAATATCCCTCCCACACCTGTTTATAGCTTTATGCAGGTTTTAAACCCTGAAATGTTTTCAGAAGGGGATTTAAGTGGCATTCAAAGGTATCAAAAAGCCGGCGAAAACCTTCATTTACTGATAAACAAGGGGTTTGTTTGCCGGGAAAATGAACCGGCTTTTTATGTGTACCGGCAACGTAGTGGTGGTTATGAATATACGGGGATTATGGGAACCGTTGGCTTAGATGATTATTTACAAGAACATGTTAAAAAACATGAGCTGATCCATCCTGATAAAGCAAATACCCTGAAACATTTTTTCAAATCGGTTGGCGTTAATGGCAGCCCGGTCTTATTGACTTATCCGGAGGACCAAAAATTGGAAGGGTTTTTCCGGGAGATTATGCAATATCCTGAGTTGTATAATTTCACCAGTAAAGACGGTGTCCATCATTCGGTTTGGCGCGTGACTAAACAAACGGATGTGACATTTGTAAAAGATGCTTTCCAACACATTCCCGATTTATATATCGCAGACGGGCATCACCGTTGTTCAGCAATGGCCGGTCTTTTGGATGAGGGCCAGTATACTGAAAATGGTACGCCTAATACATTTATGGCTTTCTGCTTACCTGCGAATCGATTAAATATTTTTGGTTTCCACCGGCTTTTGAAACACCTAAACGGATGGAATCTAAGGGAACTTTTGGAAAAAATCCGCACCAAATTTCATGTAAAACCGCTAAAAGAAGCAAGGTTCCCGGAAAAAATGGGGGAATTGATTCTTTGGATACATGATCAATATTTTGCCTTGTATCCTCATGCTGAATTGTTAAATACGAATTCTTACAAAGCCCGATTGGATGTTTACCTGTTAGAAAATTATTTGCTTGGGCCTTTTTTGAGCCAAAGCAACGAAAACGATCCGAATATCGTCTATGTGGAAGGAACCATAACAATGCCCCGTTTGCAATTTAAAATGGAAAAAGAAGGATTTGAAGCGGCTTTTTTGTTACACCCGATCACTAAGGATTTTTTAATGGCATTGGCAGACAATGGCGAAACTTTACCGCCTAAATCCACCTGGATTGAGCCGAAGCTTCGGAGCGGGCTGTTTATACATGAAATAAAATAAAATTTCCTTTTGCTCGTTGAAGGAATAATCTTACTTTTGAAGAAATAAAATAGAATGGTTATGTTTAAGCAAGTATTTTTTACGTTAATAATTCTGGCCGGAATCGGCTTTTTATTCAATAGTTGCGAGGATAAAAATCCGACTTTCAATGACCCTTGCCCGGCAGATACTTGTCCTCCCTATGATATAACGAAGCCAGAGCCTGATTCATCAGGGGATACGAGTAGTTCTAAAAAAGAGATGGTAAGTGCAGTGGTTGGTCCATATAGATTGACTTCAGGGGGCAAAAAAGAGTTTTTGACAGGAAGTATGGTTGAAGTCAAAGCTTATGAAATTACGGTCGGAGGAGAAAAATTGATTGCCAAAGAAAGTGCTGAAACTCCAAGGGGAATTTCATGCTTAGATTCTGCTGCAGGGGCTTATTTTAAAGAACAAGACGGTAACTATTTTGAAAGTCAAAGGGTGTATAAGTTTGTTGCAGATACCTTTAATTTTGATGGCAAAAAGTATTATGGTAAAGATAAAATTAGCATCATAGATCCATCCGATTGTGAATGGTTTTCTTCGGATTTAGAAGTAAAAGAAGTAAACTAAGACTAAAATTCTAATTTCAGTAAAAATAAAAAATCTGCCTTCGGGCGGATTTTTTATTTTAATATAGCATTTTTACCCACAAATCAATTTTTTTAACCTTCTGTTCCTCAAAACACACTGATTAGGCAATCCACCTTAAGGCCCATCAATCAAGTTTACCCGGTTTCAAGTTCTTTATTTATTTCATTCAATGCGTTATAACTTTTGAATGCTATTCAGCGTATTCAATTTAAGATCTTTCTTGAATTCCGGTAATTGCTATCTTCAGAAGTTTTTATAAAAAAAATTTTATATTCTTTGCTATTTTTTTATTTTTGGAGAAATCAAAATGATGGTTTATGTTACGTCAATTAAGTTTTATCCTAACTTTCACTATGAGCATTTGTTTTATACTTGGATCTTCATGTAAGAAAGATGACCCTGAATTTAAGGATCCCGATCCCTGTCCTCCGGATACTTGTGATTCTAAAGGTTCCAGTCCGGATAAAGAAAGATCAAACGTAGCCATAAAGGTTTTCAAAACTACTCCAGGAGGGGCTAAAGAGTACTTGAAGGGAAGTAAATTTAAAGTAGAGGCCTACACACATAATGGGAAAAACCACATTTCTACTGCTTCTACTGAAAGTGGTAAAGGAATAGAATGTATAGATACTTTCCCGAAGGCTTATTTTAAAAAGGGAAAAAAGCACTTTGAATCCCAAAAGCTGTATTTTTTCAGGTTGGCTGACACCGTTGGTTACAAAGGTGATAAGTATTATGGGGAGTCAAATATCGCAATCTATAATCAAAGGCACTGCGATTGGTATTCCCCTGAACTTGAATTAGAAAAAGTCAATTAAAATAACCTAGAGTAATTTCTCTATGTTTTAAAATCCGCCTTTGGCGGATTTTTTTTGCTTCTACCCCCTTGATTTTCCCTTTTCTTAAAATTACCGTAATATTGCACCTGCAAACAACAGTTCCGCAAAAAGGCGGATTAAAAGGGAATCCGGTGTAAATCCGGAGCAGTCCCCGCTGCTGTGAGCCTGAGGGTACGTTTCTTTACTCCCCTCGTCTTTTCAAGATGGTTTCGGTCCTTCATTGCCACTGTCCGTTCACGTACGGGCGGGAAGGCTTCCGAAATCGGGCAAGCCAGAAGACCTGCTGTTGTTTAGCCGCATTGTACCAGGCTTCCGGGGTAGAAGCTTGGGGATGAATACCCTTTCCGGTATTTATTCTCTTATTCTTCCCTATTGGCCTGTTCATCGTTTATTCATTGTTTAACCAAAAAATTAAAAAGGTTATGAGTTATTTGAACAGGATTTTATTATTGATTTCAGGCATTTTTGTTTTTTCAGGGGTTGCAGCCCAGAATCTGGAGTTAAAGAACGCGCTTATTTTAAGTGGTGGAAAATTCGAAACCGGTGCTCCACCTTATCAAGACCGTGCTTCAGTGGCTGTTTATTCTCCTTCCCAAAAAAATTACGAATTCAAGGATTCCATTTTTGTTGAGTCGGTTCAGGATGCCGTTATTAAAGGAGATCAAGCTTATTTGGCGGCACAGGATTCCATCATCCGGTACGACCTGAACAATTTTGAAAGAGTGAAAAATGAGTTGTTTGAAAATTTGCTTTGGTTAAGCTTAAACGACAGCTTAATCTTATCGGGCAATCGACCAGGTTTTGTAAACCCGGATCCAGCGTATCCTTTGGTCAACGGTTGGGAATTGCCGGGTTTGGATTCCACCCTTACCGTACCAACGGATTCCTTGTACGAAGGGTTAGGAGATGCAACGGTACATAACAATAAGGTTTTTGTTTCTCATAATATGGGTAAGAAAAATGCCCGCTCTGATTCATTAGGCTTCCTGGGGGTTTATAACCACCAAACCGCAAAATTTGAAAATAATATCCATTTGGATTCCACCGGTGCAGGGATAGGCAGGTTATTCCAACACCAGGGTAAAATTTACGGGGTTTGTAGCGAATACAATCAACTATTGGAATTTGATCCGGGTAATCAAAGTACCCAATTTCACGATTTTAACCTCAACTTACCGGTAGGCGTTTTCGATGGCAAATTGTACGGGTATACTGCCAACAGAAAGGTTCAGGCTTATGATTTGGCCGGCAATCAATATGATACCCTCGGTGTGTCCATTCCAAAAGTTTCCGGAAATTTTATTAATGCTTTCAATTATGACACACTCAATAAACAAATTTACGTGGCTCAGACCAACTACCAGGATACGGGCTTTTTAGCCATTTATAATGAAAACGGTAACCTTGATACGTCATTTCAGACCCATGTTTCTCCAAAGGCCATAGCTTTCCATTACCAGGAAACAAAAGGGTCCGGACGTAAGGAACTTGAAAACCAGCCTAAGTTTGAAGCCACGGTGTACCCCAATCCGGCTCAAAATCGGGTTAATCTTTCTATAGAAAATGACTGGAAAGGGCCCGTTACCGTTAAAATGGTCAATAATCAAGGCCAAACTGTCATTAAGAATTCCTATGACCGCCTTAAGGGTTCTGAAAGTTACCAATGGCGAATAAAAAATTGGGAAAGCGGTTTATACTTTATTGAAATTAGTAACCAAAACAGGCAGTCCTCCACGAAATTTATCAAGCAATAAATAAACAACGAATTGGGTGATGGGCTAATACCGGCTCATCACCTTTTTACCATTATGACTGTGTTAAGAAAAATATTTTTTGCCGGCCTCCTCATCCTGATGGGTTGTCCTTCGGGCTTCACTAATAATCTGAAATTGGAAGGCCTTCAATTGATTGATAGCAGTCATGTTCATTTCAAGGTCAGTTGGTCTCATAGCTGGCAATTAAAAGGGGTCAAACCCCCTTATAATCATGATGCTGCCTGGATTTTCCTGAAATACAAGAGGACCGGGCAATCCTGGCACCACCTTGAGGTCAGCCCTTCAAAAAGGAACCATGATGTTAATGTGCCAGGTTCCCCTAAAATTGGCATCCGCCCTGTTAAAGATCAAAAAGGGATTTTTCTAAAGCGGACAGCAAAGGGAAGCGGTAAAATACCCCGGACCGAAATAACCCTTGAACTCGCCAAACCCCTGCCAGAAGGAAGTTATGAGATCAGGATTTTCGGTATAGAAATGGTTTACATTCCCAAGGATAGTTTTTATTTGGGTGACCGTACTTCCAATTTCCGCTTTAAAAAGGCCGGCACGGATAATCCTTTTTTAGTGGCAGCGGAAAGCGAGATTTTAACCGGAAAGCAATCAGGCCGGCTAACGGCCGATAGCCAATACCAACCAGAAGCGA
Source organism: uncultured Sphingobacteriales bacterium (assembly GCA_964549595.1). Taxonomy (GTDB): domain Bacteria; phylum Bacteroidota; class Bacteroidia; order CAILMK01; family CAYYUA01; genus CAZQQN01. Next base: position 19,850 of record CAZJWK010000008.1, read on the forward strand.
ATATTCCCAAAGCTTATCCCAATGGCTTCAGCGATGGTTATGTAATGAAACACGAGATCTCTCAGGAACAATACGTAGATTTTTTAAACACCCTTAGTAAAAAGCAGCAGGCGAACCACATAGAAAGGTCACCATCTGCTGATGCAGGGACGTTTGCTTACCGTGGAGGTCCCGGAAACCGGAATGGGATTGTAATAGAAAAGCCGGCTCAGGAGGGTAATCCAGCGCTTTTTGCCTGTGATGTCCAGGAGGATGAAAGCTTCAATGATCCGGATGATGGCCAGGCCAGGGCATGCAACTTCCTGAAATGGGCAGATCTGTCAGCTTATCTGGATTGGGCTGGTTTAAGGCCAATGACAGAATTAGAATTCGAGAAAATATGCAGGGGACCTAAAAAGCCTGTCCAAAATGAATTTGCCTGGGGCACCCCGAAGGTTACTGATGCCAATACCATCGAAAAAGACGGAACCATTTACGAAAAGGCCGTTGATCCCCTAAGCCCGAACGAAGGAATGGCCAGCCATGGCTACAGAGGGCCAAAGGGACCCCTGAGAAATGGTTTTGCAGGAAATGACAGTACCGATCGGTTATCAATAGGAGCTTCTTACTATGGGGTTTTAGAAATGAGTGGAAACCTCTGGGAGTTGTGTGTGGTCACCAATAAAGCAGGCTTAACCTTTAGCGGGAATAATGGAGATGGTGTTTTGGGTAATCAAGGTTATGCCGATGAACCCAATTGGCCGGGAAAAGCAGGAAAAGGTGCCGGTTTTAGAGGGGGCGCGTGGAATAGTGGCATTATACCGGGATTTAGGGATTTAGCCGTATCTGATCGATTTTATGTCTTTAATGCACCTGAAAGACGGCGCAATACCAATGGCGGGCGCGGCTACCGAAGCTTAAAAAAGTAAAAAGATTTCTGTTATGCGAAATTTAAAGAAAAGTAAACTTTACTTGCTTGCTTTTTTCCTATTTTGCTTTTCTTTTTCCGGTAAAGGGCAGTCGGCTTATTTTGGCGGTAAAGGGGATGGCTACTCCATGGCTACTACAGGCCAAATTACGTTGGGCACAAAGCAAAACCCCTTAAAAAGTGAATCCATTGACATTACACCCAATCCGGTGCCATCAGGAGAAAAAATAAAGTTGGAAGGGCTAAATCAGGCCAATCACGCATTTTACCGGATTGTCTCAAATACGGGTAAAATGGTAAAGGAGGGGAAGTTAAACAGCCAAACGCTTGATTCATCAAATATTCCGCATGGCATCCATGTTTTTTTATTGTATAAGCGCGGGGAGGTTATACGTAAGAAACTGGTTATAACCCCGTCTTTATGAGCTATTCCAGACCCATATTGGTACTTTTTTTCTTGTTAGGGCTTTTTACCCGGTTAATGGCGCAATCACCCGATACGTTTCATTTAGACTTGTTCGAGTATAGCGAAAGTTACCAACGGGATCTCCCCGGACATAAGAAAGAAAATGTGGATTCTCAAACCCTGGATCAATATGATAATCAGAATTTGGCCGATTTGCTTTCTAACCATACGCCTGTTCACATCAAGTCTTACGGTTTAGGGGGATTATCGACTCCCACTTTCAGGGGAACGGGCCCTTCCCATACACAGATAGCATGGAATGGTGTTCCTGTTAATTCCCCCATGAATGGCCTCGTTGACTTAACCCTTTTTCCGGCTAATCTGGTGGACGGCCTGTCCATTGGTTACGGAAATGCTGTTTTAACAAACCGGCCGGGCGGTCTTGGCGGCAGAATCAATATGACCAATCGGCCCAAGTGGAATCAGCCGTTTCATACCAGTTTGACGCAACATATAGGGAGTTTTGGCAATTATCAAACTTTTTCCGAGATTGGGCTGGGAGGCGATTCCTGGCAGAGCCAAAGCCATTTTTACTACCGCACAGCGGAAAATGATTATTCCTATCCCAATCTGGCAAAGGCCGGCAATCCTACTGAAAAAGAAGACAATGCCGCATTTAACCAATGGGGTATTATGGAGGAGTTTTATGGGAAAATTTCGGAAAAGGATTTTATCTCAGCGCATGGTTGGTTTCAAAAAACCAACAGGGAATTGCCCAATCCTGTTAACGTAACCGATAAAGCGCAAACTCAGGAAGATCAGCAACTTCGGTCCAGTTTAAAATGGCGGCATTACTGGAAAGGTGGACGTTTGAAAGCTCAAACCGCATTTTTGGATCAAAAAATACATTACAACGATTCAGTGGCTGGTATTAATGCCAGGCACCGCTCAAAAAGTTCTTTGAATGAGTTCAATATTCGTCAAAAGCTATTTGAAAACGGCACACTTAGTTCCGGTTTAAGGTTTGATTATCACTGGGCCAGGTCCAATGGCTATTCAGGTATGAAGGATCAAATGAAGACAGCCATTTACAGCCAATACACCCATAGGTTTTCTCAGACGCTTCAGGGGAATTTGGGTTTGCAACAGGCATTTATTGATGGTGAAAGGGCTCCTTTTATTCCTTCGATTGGGGTTACCTATAAACCGTTTACCAAAAACCGTTTTTTTATCCGTGGGGGTTTATCCAGGAACTATAAGGTACCATCCCTGAACGATCTGTATTGGGAAAAAGGCGGCAATCCCTCTCTGGATCCAGAAAAAGGCTGGTCAGAAGAAATAGGATTAGGCTATAACCATGAAAAGGTGACCCAATGGTTTAAGCAAATTAAATTGGACTTAACCGGTTTTCGGGGTTTATACGACAATTGGATTATGTGGACTCCAAACAATTCGGGAATCTGGGAGGCTAAGAATATTGAAAAAGTCTTGACCCGTGGGATTGAGGCCAATTTACTTGGCCGGTTTAAATGGAAAACCCTTAAATTTGGCTTTAATGGTCATTATGGTTTTACGCAAACGAAGAATCTTAAAGGTACACAAAACCTGGACGCATCCAAAGGGAAGCAATTGATATATGTTCCGTTCCACCAGGCTAATGCCAACTTTTCCGTTAGTTTTAAGGGTTACCGGCTTTTTTACCATCATCATTACACCGGAAAACGTTTTGTTGCCCGGGATCACAGTAAGTGGTTGAATGGCTATCAAATAGCCAACTCTGGCTTGAGCAAGGATTTTCATTTAGGAAGGTTTGAAGTGAGCGGTCAATTCCGGGTTGAAAACCTTTGGGATGTTTACTACGAGGAAATGGCCTGGAGACCAATGCCGGGAAGGTCTTTTCATTTAAAAATTCAATTGAAGTATGCGGAAAAAAGCAAATAAAAACGTAATTTACTTTTTGTTTTTATTTGTTTCCCTGGGTATCCTGGCATGTGAAAAAGATGAACCGAAAGGGGTACAGACAGAAGAAAACCCGGGTGAAACTGACAATAATGATTCCGGTGATAATGATACGGCCGGTAATTATGAAGGAGCCAGTGCTGTTTACATTATCAATGAAGGTACTGCCAATTATGGAAATGCCTCTTTGACAGAATATAAATTGCCGGATAAGGAGGTTTTCAGGGAGGTTTTCCGTAATCAAAACGGCAGACCGCTTGGGGATGTGTTCCAATCCATGTTTTTCTTTAATAACCGGGCCTATTTGGTCGTTAACAAATCCGGTAAAATAGAAGGGGTGCATTCCAAAAACTTCCAATCTAAGGGAACTATAAAGGGTTTGCCCTCACCCCGCTACTTAATGGCTTTAAGTGATGGAACCGGGTATGTCAGTAATTTTACACTGGGCAATCAATCCGAAATAAGCATTGTGGACCTTAATACTTACCAAAAAATAGACGCTATTAAAACAGGTGGCTGGACTGAGCAGCAGGTTTTAGCTAATGGACTTATATGGGTTGCTGAGGTGGATTTAGGGGCATTATTGGTGATTGATCCCGCTAAAGATGCCATAATGGATACTTTGAGATTGCAAAAGCAAGTAAAAGAGGTGGTTAAGGATCGGCAGGGAAAGTTATGGACATTGTCCAACGGAGGATTAAATAATGAACACAAACCCATATTGTATCGAATAAATCCGGTTAAGCGGAAAATTATGGAAAAATACTTTTTCAAGAAAAATACGCAACCTTCGGATTTAACGTTTAACAAAGCAAAAGACACTTTATACTTTCTTAAAGATGGTATTTACCGCATGAGCATAAATGCTATTCAATTGCCATCAAAGCCGTTGGTTAAAGAAAAAGGGGATCGTAATTTTTACGGCTTGGGGGTCGATCCTTTTAGCGGGAGAATTTTCGCTTCGGATGCCCTTGATTACGTTCAGAGGGGTTTGGTGTTCACTTATTCTTCCGGAGAAGGTAATGCGATTGATACCCTAAAAGCGGGAATTATTCCAAGGAAATTTATTTTTGTTAAGTAGCATGTTTTAAATTTTTTAATTTTTGAGTTAAAAGATGAGTCATATGAAGCTAAAAAAAATTTTATTAGGGGTTTGGGTTTTCTCCCTTTTTGCGCAAATGGGATTGGCTCAGGAAGGGGGTGTTAACAAAGCAAAACTTATTATCACCTTAACGGATCTTCAAAATAATCCCTTACCCAATAAAACCTTGGTAGTGACGAGGAAGGGTAAAGAAGAGGAAAATGAATACAAAGGGAAAACCAATAAAAAAGGGAAAGTCACTATTCATGTCCCTAAAGGGAATAGTTACAAGGTGATATACCGGGCTGTGACCGGTCCTGTTGAGTTCAAGAGTTTTGAAATTCCTGATAGACGCGGGCATTTAACTTATAAATTTACAGCCCGTCACCAGAAAAGGAAAAACAAAATTTATACCCTGGAAAATGTGTACTTTGATACGGATAAAGCCACACTCCGTTCTTCTTCTTTTGATGCGTTGAACAACCTTTTAAAAGCCATGCAAACAAATCCTGATATGAAAGTTGAGGTAGGCGGTCATACGGATAACAGAGGAAAATCCGAATACAACATGAAGCTTTCCCGGAAGAGGGCTGAAAGCGTTAAAAATTACTTGGTTGAACATGGCATTGACCCGGAACGAATCAAGACAAAAGGATACGGGGAATCTGATCCGGTGGCTACTAACAAGACCGAACAAGGTCGGCAAAAAAACAGGCGGATGGAGGTGAAGATTTTACAAGAGTAACGCTACTTGGCTTTCCTAAATTGTCGGTCCAGGCTGTAACGACCTCCACCAATCAGGACCAGGCTAATGAAAACAATGGCATTGGTTAACGGGTGGTAGAAGCTCTCACCTTCAACAGCATGTTTAGCAACAGCGACAATCATGGTAATAGCCATGAGCACTCCGGCAATCCTGACATAAAGGCCTGCAATAAGTAATATGCCTCCAAGGAATTCAGCAATGGCTGCCATAAACCCAAAAAATGTGGGAAGAAAAGTTATGCCTACATAAGTGGTGGCTTCCCCAATTTTAGTCCATGTTTCAGGTCCGCCGGTAATTTTCGGGTAGCCATGCAGGACAAATAGAATGCCTATGCCTATCCTTAGGAGCAATAACCCTGAATGGCCTTGTTTACCGATGCTTTTTTTACTCATAAATTTTCTCGATTTTAAGAAATATTTCGTACGCTATTTTTATGCCAAATTAACCGCTATTAACCCAAATAGTGAAGCTGTTTATTTTTTCAAAATGGTAAAATTAACCCTGCGATTTTCCTGCCTGCCTTTTTCGGTTTTATTGGTAGCAACCGGCTTTTCTTCTCCATAACCTTTTGCTTGAATGCGTTTCGGGGCTATTCCCTTTTTATCTACCAAGTATTTTTTTACTGACCGGGCTCGCTTTCTGGAAAGCTTTAAATTGTATTCTTCAGAACCTACACTATCCGTATGACCGGCTACTTCTATCTCCATATCCGGATGGTCATTCATTAATTCGGAAACCCTGTCTAATTCGGGGTAGGAGCTGGGTTTTAGAGAAGCCTTATTGAACTCAAAAAAGATGTTATCCAACCGTATGGTTTGACCCACTTCAATGGGGATCATTCTAATGTCTTGTTTGACTTTTTGGAAAGAGTCTATGTCCTTGGCATCTATTGTTTCAGCTTTGGCTATGTATTCTTTTGATTTGGCAAAAATTCCGGACTTTTCCCCTTTTGGTACGATTGATTGGTAGGTCCCTTTTTCAGGTGCGGATAAATTTTCCGCAAAATCTTGGTTTGCAGCCAAGTTTTGGTTAATCACCTCTGCTTTCATGGGCCGGCCTGTTTTTTCATTGATTACTTTTCCCTGTACAAGCTTAACCGGTTGGGGCTTTAGGTTCACAGGCATTTTTACTTGATAAATATCGGCCATATTCCGTTGATTTTGATAGGACACATAATATCCGAAGGCGCCTGAAGCAGGAATCGTAAAATAGGCATCCCACTCGGAAGTATTGATCCCCTTACCCAGGTTAACGGGCTTTTGCCAATCGGTCCATGAATCCCCTTTTCGCTGGGTCATAAAGATGTCATGGTTGCCATAGCTTGGAAATCCTTTAGTGGAGAAATACAAAGTCCGGTTATCTGAAGCCAGGAAAGGAGTGATTTCATCCGCTGCGGTATTGATTTCCTCTCCCATGTGCTTTGGCTCACTCCATTTGTTTTCTCCCGATTTGAAACTTACATAGAAGTCGAGGCCTCCTTCCCCTTTGAATCTTTCAAGTGCAAGGATTAAAGTCCGGCCATCATTAGCCAGAAAGAAAGAGGAGGACTCGTTTTTGTTGTAATAATCCTTTATTGTTTGGGGGATGGGTTTGCCCCACCCCAAAGATTTTTTTTCAGAAATGGCTACGCTTTTTTCTTTGGGTGGTTTTTCGGAATAGCTATCTCTTACCATAGCCAGGTTATTCCCGGGAATTATAGAAGTGATAACATTGGATTTTTGATTGTTAAGGGGTTCGCCGAGTTGTTTTGGCTTGCCCCATGTGCCATCATTGTTTTTTTTTAGGTACCAGATGGCATCCCCTGCGTCCTTACCCCCTTTGTTTTGCGGGTGGTTACTTCTTACGAAATACAAGCGGTTACCATCAGGAGTGATTAAGGGATGAACCTCATCATACCTGCTGTTAACCGATTCATTCAAAGGTTCAGGTTTTCGATATTGAATTTTATCGGGCTTATTGATGGCTTGCTGATAAGGCCTTTCAGAACTTTTCAGGCCTACCGCATCTATTTGAGGCCATCCTTTCCGGTATGCTCCAACGACATGAACCTCTACCTTATCGATTACTCGAGGAGCACTTGGTATGGAAACATGAAACATCCGCTTATCAGCAGTAATGGTGTCTTTTTTATTGATAAAAATTCTTTTTTTACCCCCTTTTTCGGGGTAAATAAAAACCCGGTAAACACAACCCGGGTAATGGTTTTCGGCTAAGATTACTTGCCTGGCTTTTATGCTTTCCGGGAACCCTAATTTTAGAATAGCAAGGTCATTCCTGGTTTTTGGTCCCCAGGCTACCGGATTACTTCCTCCCTGAGGCATGGCATCTGGTTCGCCAAGGATTTGTTGGGGGCTATGTTGTTTTTGACCTTTTTGGGATGTACACTTAAATACCGTATCAGCCCACACCGTATTTTGACTATAGGTATGCTGGCTAAAAAGGGTAAAGCATAACAAAATGATAAAAGTTGCCAAACTAATTTTTTGACAAAGCTAATGGTAATTGGAATTATTGAAAAAAGATAAGGTAAAAGTAAGCTTTGGAGCCAATCACATTGAATCATGAGGGAAGATTGAAGTTAATCAAATAAGGGTTATCAGACGGAAATAAGGATAAGCCATTCAGGCAGTGGCATTTTCCTGACCATGGTTCTGAGCATGATAATTCATTATTCCTGTTCGCCAAATATTGACAAGTTCATTGATTGCCTTTCCGCTTCCGTAAATTAACCCTAAACCCGCAGCAGAAGTGAAGTAACCAGCTACAAGAGATCCGTTAAAATCCTTAAAGAATAAAAAATTAGCCCCCATACCTGTCAAAATAACGGCCACACTGATAATAGCCAGGATTATGGTTAAACCGATTGTTTGTTTAATGTTGAATTTAATGAATTGTCCTTTGGTTTGAGGTTGGTGCTTATTATAATGCGCTTTGCCCTTTTTCCGGGCTTGGTAGTAAGATTGCGCTTTTTGGGTTTTACGTTTGTAGTTTGGGTTATAATGGGGGTATGCCTTTTTTTGCTCTTTTCTGTATAAAAGGTGATCGTAAATGCTTCTTTTGTAAGGATCGGATAAGATTTCATAAGCCGATTGAATGTTCTGGAAAACATTGATAGCCTTGGGGTCCTTATTCAGGTCAGGATGGTACTGCTTGACAAGGGCCCTGTAAGCTTTCTTTACTTCACTGGGTTTGGCTTGTCTGTCAACACCCAGCAATTGATAAAAATCAACATCTTTATGTAAAGGGTTTTCCATTATGCCCTTTTTTATTCATACAATAATTTGGCATTTTTGTAAATCCTATAGCCAAAAAGGCCATTGCTGAAGGTAATTTGAATAGCCTTGGCTTTTTTAAATTGGTACCATTTCCATTGGCTGAAGTTCAAAAAATATTTAAAATCAGCAATATAAGAATCTCCTAAATTTACTTCACTGGCCCGTACAGGTTTTGCTAAATTTTCTTTTTTAGCGACATTGTTTAGGGGATAAGTTTTGGTGTAGGGCTCTCCCTGAAAAGCAAAATTGATGGCTAAAAAAAGTCCACAAGATAGGGCTGCTACTCCAAAAAAATTGTAAAAGGCCATACCTGGCAACATTCCGGGCTTCCTGTTTTTTGTTAGTAAGTAATGAATTAATGTGCCTAAAGCCCCGAAAAGTAAGAAAATGTGAAAAGTGGTATCAATGGTTATCATGGTCCGATAAAGAAAATAGACCACCAGGCCGAATCCGATAAACCAACTAAAAACAATCCAATTAGCGGGGTACTTGTAATAACTTGCTTCAGCCTTTTTTTGGCTTGAAGGCACGTATTGAAACGTTTTATCGAAGTATGGCCGAAACATCTTTTCAAAAATTTCTTCTAAAAATAAAAAAATTTGGCTTTCAAAGGTTCGAAGCTATCTTTTTATCTATAGTTAGGATATTAATTTTGTCAAAATAATAAAAGACATGGACACCAACCATTTAAGAATTTACCGCCAAGCCCGTTATTGTACAATAGGAGCATTAAATAATGAAACTTCTAATGTATGGTTTGTATGCCATTTCAATGGGCTTGCGGAAAGAGGGCATTATGTCGTAGCACCCGAAGGGTTATCCCGGTTTTATTTGAAGGGTTACGAGGGACGAGTAGGAGCAACCTGGATGACCAAAGAAGACCGCGAAACGGATATTGAAGATTATGTGGTCTATTTGGATGCTTTGTATGATCAAATATTTGACAAGATTCCCAGGGAAAATGTGAAAGTGCATATCCTTGGTTTTTCACAAGGGGCTGCTACCATTTCACGGTGGATTGCTCTTGGTAAAGTGGAGTTGGAGACCTGGATCCTATGGGCTGGTTTATTTCCTCATGATTTAACGTTCGAAGTAAATCGGGAAAAGCTTCTTAATGCCAAAACTTTCCTTGTTTATGGTGATCAGGATCCTTTTCGGGATGAAGAAAAAATTCGTGAAAGGAACCAATTGGTTGCGAAAGAAGGCTTAAATTATGAAGCGATCCAATTTGAAGGGGGCCATAACATACCGGAAGAAACCCTAATTGGCCTATTAGATCGGTATCCTGGTTGGTTTCATTAAACAATACTGAGTTTGAATTGGGTGATGATCCCTACTAAGCCTTAAAATTAGTAATTTTTTGGATAAATTTTTTCAATGCAACTGTTTTTCATGAAATTGCATCTGTATAAATGATGAGGCTTTAGCTTTTTTATGGTCGACCTTAAAAATTTGGTTAAAGGATGTCAAAAAGGGGAAAAAGGATACCAAAAGGCCTTATATGATAAATACGCGCCTAAAATGCTTGGTGTGTGCATGCGCTATGCCCGTGATCGTTCAGAAGCGGAGGATTATCTTCAGGAAGGATTCATCAAAGTTTTCAACAATCTTGAGAAATTAAGGAACCCGAATCAGTTAGAGGGCTGGATAGAAAAAATTATGGTAAATACTGCGCTTGAACATATTCGTAAAAAGAAAACTGTCAATGGGCAAGAAGTGGATTTGGAAGAAAATATGGACTTAGAAGAGGATGAACAGGTAACCGGTGAACTTAGCAGAAATGAATTGTTAAAAGTTATACAGGATTTACCATCCGGTTTCCGGGCTGTATTTAACATGTATGCGATTGAGGGCTATTCCCATAAAGAAATTGCCCAAATGCTGGATATCACAGAAGGGACCTCAAAATCCCAGTATGCAAGGGCTAAATCATTATTGCAAAAAAAGGTTAAAAAAATAAATAGTTCTGTTTTAAAGAATTTACCATGAATTGGAACGAAGAACACCTAAGGAAAAAGTTTGAAGGCTATGAGGAGACTCCCTCTCCAAAGGTTTGGGAGAATATAGAAAATTCCCTGCATCGGAAAACAAGGGGAGTTATTAGATGGCCATACTATTTGCTATCTTCCTTCCTCTTAATTGCCGGGTTAACAGGAGGTTATTACCTGTTTAATAATAGCCAATTTTCTAAAGATTGGAAGGCCACCACCGAAAAGCAGGAGAATAGAGATAATCCCGTTGTGACTAGCTCCTCAGATGAAAGAATAAAAAGCCGGGGCAAAAGTGAGTCTATCAAAAAAGAAAATACGCCAAACCCAACCAATAAGGGAAAGGATAAGAATCAAGGGGATAAGGATGATGTTGAGGATCTTCAAAAGCATGACAAAGAAAATTCCCCGATCGCTGACGGTGGGAGGGATGATAAAGGACCAGAAGAAACAGACAAGGATGCAGACAAAAACCTGGGATCAGGTTTTAAGGAAGGCTCCAAAGCGAATAATAAGCCTGCTGAATCCGATAATTCGGGTGATCAAAAATCCTTGTTACTTAGCGAGGTTCCCTTACTTTTGGATGGGGGGTTAGGTAAAAATGGTTTAAAGCCTTCCAAAGCGAAATTGGCTGACTTGCCTAATTTGATAGATTCTCAATTCCAAAAAGAGGAGGCCCTGAATAATGCCATCAAGTGGAAATTGGCTGTGGAATCCGGCCCCTTTAAAAGGGATTATCTTTATAGTTTTAAAGAAGACAATGGCCAGGACCGGTTGAAAACCATCAAAAATTCTGAGTCTAAAACGTGGGGTTACCGTATTGGCGTGAATAGTCAATGGAATTTCCCCAACGATTTTAGGGCACAATTGGGCATAAGGTATGAAAAAATTAACCAACAATTTAACCATAACCTCAAGCCTGAAAACCCTGTTCCCTGGGATGGAGAAGAGGCTTTCCAGGTAGATGGCCAAGGTTCTGATTACGAGCCTAGTCAAAATATTACCCTTTTTAGTTTGCGAAATGGGCCATCAGAGATGGCTGCTGTGGAATCAGTGGATATCAGGAATAATAATGAATTTCAATTTTTAACCGTCCCCGCATCAGTAGGCTATTGCTTTTGGGAATCGAAATTTAATCTTTATCTGAATGCCGGTATAGAATTCAAATTCCTGACCGGAGTGGATGCTTTAGTCTTAGGGGAAAATGAAAATTTGATTTATAAGGTAACTAATCCTCAATCAGGGCCATTTAGGGCTTTTAACGTTGAATATGAACTTAGCCTAATGGGCGAAGTTCCCATAAACAAACATATGGGGCTCATGCTTAAGCCATACGGTCAAATCGGCCATGGCTCAATTTATTTGGATAAGTTTTCGTTAGACAAACGCCCTTACCAATACGGCTTTAACCTCGGATTAAACTACAAATTTTAAACCTTTTGCAACTTTTTTGCCCTATTTTTCATCAAAAAGAATGAAAGGTCGGCATAAAGAAGCAAAGCTTTTTAAAGTTTCTGGGTAAAAAGACTGCTAAATCTTTTCAATCTTTATAAGATAGGGGGATTATGTTAATCCTCTTTTGGCCATAAAAAAGATTGGGTTCGGAAGGTAAAAAATGCTGGCAAACAAAAAAGTGGGTTTTTACTCTAATAAATTGAAAATTCCCTGGCCGTGGGCCAGGGCATTAAAGCTTTAAAATTTTTGGTTTCCCTTTAACTACCTGTTTTGAGGCACGAGGTTGAAAAAAGCAGTAAACCTTGTGCCTTTTTTATTACCCCCCAAATTTAAAAAAAATCTTTTAACGCAATATGTTTCTGAAAGCTTAAGTATTTGTGCCCATTAGTTCCCTTTCTCACCTCAACAATTTCCGGTTAAAAAAATTAAATTAGATTCCTTTGAAATCATTCTCATGTCACATTTAAAGGTTTATAAATCTTCCGCTGGCTCCGGGAAAACCTTTACTTTGGTTGAATTTTACTTGTTTTTAGTCCTTCAGGATCCGAAGGTTTATAAAAACATTCTGGCTATTACCTTTACCAACAAGGCTACCTGGGAGATGAAAGAAAGGATTATTGAGACCCTAAAAAGCTTGGGGAAAGGGCAAGAATCCCCTATGAGAACCCAATTAGAAAAAAAACTAAATAGCCGTGATCGTAAAATTGACATTACTAACAATGCCCAAAGGGTTTTAAGCCAAATCCTTCATGATTATTCCAGGTTTGAGGTTTCTACCATCGATAGTTTTTTTAATAAGGTTATCCGGGCTTTTTCACGGGAGCTTGGACTTTCCGTCAATTTTGAAGTGGGCATTGACCAGGAAAAGGTTTTGCAGGAAGTTACCGATCGTTTAATGCTGGAAATTGGTAAAGATGAAGCATTGACAAGTTGGTTAAGGGATTTTGCATTTGATAAAATAGAAGACGACCGGGACTGGAATATCCAAAAAGACATTGAGCATTTAGGCAAGGAATTGTTTGGAGAAAAATTTCAGCAAATGAGAGAAAATTTTCAGGAGGAGGGAAAGGGTGTTAGGCATTTATTGGCTGATTTTATAAAACAATTGGATCAATATTCTTCTCGTTACAATAGGGATTTAAACCATTATGCAAAGGAAGTCATAGAACTGGTCAATGATTATGGGTTAAGGCCTCAAGATTTCTCCGGTGGTGATAAATCGGTCATCGTGAATTTTCAGAAAATTTTAGCCAACAAGGATCTGTCGCAGGGAGAAAAATTTCTTAAAAAGTTTAAAAAGCTTGATGGCCCGGAAAAATTAGCTGCCAAAAATTCTGATAAAAGAGACCAAATTGTACAATGTGCAGAGGAAGGGTTGTTTGATTTATTAGAAACCATTGCGGAATATTTAGATAAGTATCATGCTTGGTATTTGTCAATCAGAGCAGTTAAATCACACATTTATGCTTTTGGTATTCTAACGGATCTTGAAGAGCGATTGAAGGATTATAGAAAGGAAAATGAGCTGCTACTAATTCCGGATATCAATAATTTGCTAAGGCAAATAACCAATGAAACCGATTCCCCTTTCATTTATGAAAAAGTGGGTCAAAGATATTCCCACTTTCTAATAGATGAATTTCAAGATACATCGGACTTCCAATGGGATAACCTGAAACCTTTGGTTATTAATGCATTGGCTAACCGGAATAGAAACTTAATCGTTGGGGATGTAAAACAATCCATATACCGTTGGCGCGGAGGAAATCCCGATATGATGGTAAACCGTTTGTACAACGATTTAGATGATTTCCGTGAATTGATAAAAGCGGAAAACCTTAATACAAACTTTAGGAGCTTTGGTAATTTGGTAGCATTCAATAACCACTTTTTTAATAAAGCGATTGACATCCTTTTGAAAGAAACCGATTTGGAAAATCCGGATTTTATTGCCAAGGCTTACGGGGAAATAAAACAGCAGGCGTTACCGGAAAATGGAGAAAAAGGTTTTGTACATTTTCAATTTAAGGCAAAAAATCCGGATTTACATTTTGAGGAAGAAATTAAGCCCGAAATAATGAATACCCTTGAGGACCTATTTTTAAGGGGATTTCAATACCAGGATATCGCAATATTAGTTAGGACAAACGCCCAGGCAAAGGATACCGCTCAGTACTTAGCATCTTTGGAGAATCCCATTCCCGTTATTTCTTCTGATGGGTTAAGCATTGGCTACTCTACAGCTGTGAGATTTCTTGTCAATTTGTTGTATTACCTGCATGATCCTTCCAGTCCATTGGTTCATACCTATTTACTGAATGACTACCTCCGGTATTTCCGGGACGCAAATATCCCTAATGATGAAATTTTTAACGACTGGCAGGACCAGGCTTTGCTTAAAAAATTTTTCCCAGATTATTTCTTTCAGGAATGGGAAATCTTGAAGAAATTGCCTTTGTATGAACTTGGAGAAAGGCTTATTCAGATTTTTGGCCTGGAGCAAAACAACGATGCGTATATACAGCGATTTTTAGATTTGCTTTTGGATTTCACCAATCAGAATTTTTCTGATTTGAATAAGTTTCTGGATTGGTGGGAAGAAAAGGGCAAATTTCAATCCGTGCAGACACCCCTGGGTGAAAATGCAGTTCGTTTAGAAACCATCCATAAGGCCAAAGGGCTCGAATATCCCGTTGTTTTAATGCCCTATGCATCATGGGACCTGAACAGCAGCGGGAAATCCGGTAATAACCTGATTTGGGTTAAAACCCACCATGATCCTTTTACAAAATTTCCCTTTTTACCGGTTAGTTTTTCTTCTTCATTGGATGAGACCATTTTTCAACCAGATTATCAGAAAGAATTGATGCTAACTTATTTGGATAACATCAATTTACTATATGTGGGTTTAACAAGGGCTGTGGAGGAGCTATTTGTTTTTGCCCCTGATCCCAGGGATAAAAAAGGCGCATTAAAACTCAATAAGGTTAATGCCTTAATTTACCAGGTTTTCTTAGAAGATGAAAATATGGGTTTGAGTGGTTCTGAAGCTAATAGTAGCTGGGTTTTTGAAAAAGGCGAAAAAAGGCAAAAACGGGATCAACAAAAAAGTTTTGATTTTGATGAAGTAAAGACTATGGCTAATTTGCCTTCAAAACCATGGCAAGGTAAACTGGCTTTTCGTTCCAGAAGTAATGAATTTTTGGAGGGTTTTAAGGGGGATTTGGCAAAGAAAAAACACCACGGGTTAATCGTTCATGGTATTTTAGAGAAAATACGATATAAGGATGATTTGAGAAATACTATTGATAGTTATTTTTTTGAAGGATTGATTGAAAATGACGCTAAAGCATCCATAAAAAATACCCTTGAGGAAATTTTAAAATTACCCCATGTGGCTGAATGGTTTAGTGAAGATTGGGCCATAATGAATGAACGGGAGATATTAATGCCGGATGGAACCATTTACAGACCGGATCGCGTCATAACTAAGGGGTTCAAAGCAAAAGTAATAGAATATAAAACCGGCCAATCGGAATCCCAGCATAAGACGCAGGTAAAAAAATATGGAGAGGCTCTTCATGAATTAGGTTACGAAAAGGTTGAAAAGTATATTCTTTACCTGGAAGAAAAAAGGGTAGTACCCATTGAATAAAAAAAGGCCCCGGAGAGGGCCTTTTTTATTCAATGAATGCTATAACCTAAGGTTCAAAAACCAATCATTGCTATTCCTTGGCTTTTTGAGCACCCCGGGAATCTGCATTGTTGGATTGGTCCTGACTGTGGTTTTCGTATGAAGCTTCGTAATTCAACGGTTGATTGGAGGTTTGTGGACGATTTTTCTGCTTAAGCATATCGATCAGGACATTTTGGTTCTCGATGATTTTGTCCTGCTTCTTCTTGGTTTCCTTAAGCTCCTTCAAATCTTCTTCATACTCTTTTACCTGGGTAACAAGGGTCTTTCCCTTTTCACCTGTTTGCTCTTCATCAGTCATTGGGCCTTTACCCGTCATTAACCAAGACCAATTGACTCCTGAAATGTTGATAATTTTAGTGAGTAAAGGAATTGTTGGAAACGTGTTTCCATTTTCAATATTGGAAAAATGGCTTTGAGGAATTTCCAACCTTTTAGCCACCTTTGTTTGGTTTTCACCGAAAACCTTTTGCCGGATTTCTTTAATCCGGTTTCCAATTTCCTTTTTGTAAGCGAGAATTTCTGGTGTGTGGGTTTTCCCTTTCCCCTTTCCTTTTGTTTTGACTTCTTGAGTTTCCATGTTAATCTATTTTTATTTGGTTGTTAAATCCATAATTATTTACAAATTAAGATATAATTAAGTTCCCATTCTTAAGGTTTTTTTTGAATAAAATTTTTAATGTTCCATTACTCTTGCATTGCTTTAATTATTAAAGAAAAGGATATCAATTGCAAAAAACAAAAATTTAATTTTGTTTTTATTACTTAGTAAACTAATTGATGTTAAACCAACACGAAAGAATTACTCCTTTTCCCTTTTAAAAGTTCCAACATTATTTGATAGAACAAATATTCAAAATTTTTTGCAAACAACATTCCAAAATTTTTATTTTATTCCAATAATTTAAATGTTTAGCGTTTTCGAACGGAAAAATGCCAATGTATATTCCTATCCTTCTTAATTCACCTTCCGATTGCTATAATTAAGAAATTTTCCGGGTTGAACACTTTAGCCCAAAAACCAAAATCTGGTTAAAAAGGATTATGAGATTTAAGGTTTGGCCAAGGGGATAAAGGATTTAGCCCTTTTGAAATAATCAGGCTTTAAAAAGTCGGGGACATTTAGTAATGGTTTAATAAATCTTAGTTAGGTTATTGATTTTTCCAAAAATCAGTAAAAATTTTGCTGCCTTAAATATTGAATTTTGGCGAAAATACTTTTTCATTTAAAGTCCAAAATTGGAGAAAAAGATTGTATCGATCTTTTCAGATGATCCTTAATGGCTGAAGGCTATTTCGGTAAAAAAAGGTTATAGGATTTGATTCTTTATTGACATGGTTTAGAAACATAAAATTTTCAAAAAGAAGTGCAATAATGGTAAAGAAGAAAAACTTTCAATGTTTATCTCCGTCCAATATGCCAATATTGATAGATGTTTTTTATCGTGAAACGGGAAGCCTTAAGCCAGTTTTAATCTTTTCTCATGGCTTTAAAGGTTTTAAGGATTGGGGGCCCTTTGATTTGGTTGCTGATTTCTTTGCTGAAAAAGGGTTTTGTTTTATAAAATTTAATTTTTCCTTTAATGGTACTACTCCAGATCAACCTACCGAATTTGCAGATCCGGATGCCTTTGCTGAAAATAATTTTTCTAAGGAATTAGAGGATTTGGGTACTGTGATTGATTGGGTAAAACAAACCGAATATTTACCCAATGAGGAGGCAGATAAAAACCAAATTTACTTGTTAGGCCACAGCAGAGGTGGTAGTGTTACCATAATTCGTACCTATGAGGATGAAAGGGTTAAAAAAGGCATTAGTTGGTCCGCCCCAATTGATCTTAAACGCTGGGATGATGAAACCCTGAAAAATTGGGAGAAAAATGGCGTCATTTATGTTGAAAACGCCCGGACAGGTCAGGAATTACCGATGCATTACCAGTTGGTTCAGGATTTGGAAGTAAACAGCGAAAGGTTGAACGTCCGGAAAGCGATTGAAAACATGCCTAAACCCTTTATGGTAGCTCATGGTACAGAGGATGAGGCTGTATCTTACCAGGATGCCCTTGAAATGAAAAAATTAAACGAGGAAATAAAACTGGAATTAATCCCCAATGCGGGTCACACTTATGGCGGTAGTCATCCTTACAACTTTAATTATTTGCCCCGGGATCTCAAATACCTGTTAAATGCCTGCAGTGAGTTCTTGTTAAAGGCAAATTAACAATAAAATTTAGCTGTGGAAAGTTTAATAAATTTCTTTACTTTTCAGTTTTTTGCCTTGCAGCGTAATTGATCTTAAATTGCTTGGCCTTTCTGAGTTCTTGTTTTACGTCCGTCACGATACCCATTTTTACGTTTTGGTCCACTTCGAGGGAGAAAGTTAAAAAAGGCCTTATTTGCTCATCCTTCTTAGAACGTTCGGTTTTCACGAATTGATAGATATCACCGACCTTGCCGTACGCATCATTCAATTGAATTCTCGGAGCTGTTCCGTATTTTGCTTGATTTTGGGGCGGTCCGATATAAATATGGCTTACCCAGTTTCGCTTTTGTAGTTTGGTGAGCTCAGTAGCCTTAGGTAATTCTACCCTTACTAATGGTTTTTCCTCGCGGAGTACAGTGGAAACCATAAAGAAAAACAAAAGAATAAATATAATATCAGGCAGGGAGGAGGTGGATATTCCGGGCGCATCTTTGGATTTTTTTCTTGAAAATTTCCCTTGCATGTTAGCCTCCTACTTTTTCGGGTTCTGCTTCGGAGATTTTCATGGGATACTTTTCCTTTATCTTTTTCAGTTTCTTTTTGGCCCTCTTAGAGTCTTCTTTCTCTTCCTGTAATTTATAGTAGGAATTTCCGAATTTTCTCTGCGAATAATCATTTCTAAGCTCATTATAGGCTTGAGTTAGTTCATTTTGAACCTGAATATAAATATCATAACTAGTACCGCGGTCATTTTTCAAACTGATAATAGGATCTTTGTCTTCATTATCTTCTAAAGCCCTGGTTCGGTTATCCACAAATTTTTTGGCTTTTTCTTTCAATTGATTAATGCTCAGGGGTTCTCCCTCTACTAATAGCTGATCCTGGGAATTGACCAAAACGATAAAAACGTTTTCCATCTTTTTGGTTACTTCTGGTGGCTCTCCTTTTGGTAAAGGGGGTAATTTCCTTTGAATTCCTTTATCCGTATCAAAAGTTGTTACCACCAGGAAAAATATCAGTAATAAAAAAGCTATGTCCGCCATGGGGGCGGCATTTGGTTCAGGGACTTTTCTTTTGTTACTAGGCATATTGCTTACTTAATAGAACTCCAGATTTCTCCAAGTACAATTCCAATGATAGCCAAACCACCCAAAAAGTAAACGGCTATGATACCAGAGCTTGCTAAATTGATTAATTCAGGACCAAAATCTCCCCTGGGACCTGTAGCACCAGTGTTGGCATAGGCTACTAAAAATATCAAACCAATCCCTAAGATACCAAGAATGCTTGGTAAGCTTCCCTTAACATTTCGGAATAGCTGTAAGATTGAAAATCCTAAAATACTCACGATGGCTATCCCAAGAAGGACGTAGGTGCTTCTTAGCAGGATTTCAATAATTTGTGTTTCCATTAGGCCTGTTCTTTATTATTTGTGATGACACCGTGTTTAATCATCAAATCCACTAAAGAAATGGAAGAATCCTCCATGTCATTAACCAGGTTATCGACTTTGGATACCAGGTAATTGTAAAAAACCTGAAGAATGACACCCACAATTAGGCCACCCACAGTTGTTAATAGGGCTGTTTTAATACCGGCTGCCACCAGTGAGGGAGAAACATCCCCGGCCGCTTCAATTCTGTCAAAAGCCTGGATCATACCAATAACGGTACCCATAAAGCCCAACATGGGGGCAATGGCAATAAACAAGGATACCCATGTTAAACCTTTCTCCAATAATCCCATTTGCACTGAACCATAGGATACGACAGATTTTTCAACCATTTCTGTACCTTCTGTTCTTCTATCCAGTGCCTGATAAAAAATGGAAGCCAAAGGCCCTCTTGTATCCTTTACGTATTCTTTGGCTCCTTCCACATCACCATTAGAAAGGTAAGATTCGATGTTTTCCAGGATTTTGCGGGAATTTACGGTTTTTAGGTTGAGCGTTATAATTCGTTCAATGCAAACGGCTAATCCTATAATCAAACAAATTAGGACCGGAAACATGAAGTTACCCCCTTCAATAAAGTAATTCAATAAAACTTGATGCCCGGATGGTTCCTTTTGTTTTTCTGGAGCCTCTTTTCCCTCAACTTTTGAGGTGGTATCTTCTTGAGCCGTATCGGGAGCCATGGCTGTGGTGTCAGTGGCACCTGTATCGGCTTCGGCCATGGTATCCGCTTTTTTAGCACCAGTGTCATTAGTTTCCTGGGCAAAACAAAATGGGGCGATTAATACCAGGCTGAGGATTGATAAATTGAGCAGAACCTTCTTCATTGTTCAATGGCTTTTTGTTAGCGTTTTTGTTTTGTTTAAAGGATTTTCAAAAATGCGATTTAAGTGAATACATGAAGATTTTTCATTTCTTAATGCAGCGGAGAGAGAGGGATTCGAACCCTCGATCCCGCTCTTCACGGGATACACGCTTTCCAGGCGTGCGCCTTAGACCGCTCGGCCACCTCTCCGGCTATTTACATTTTTAATTGCTTTTCGCTCCAAAAAGAGCGTGGCGAATATACAAATTTTTGACCCGGTTTTTCAAATTACTTCTTTTATCATTGTGTAAAAATCCCTTTCAGAGGCTGTTGTAAGGTTATTTTACGCTTAAATTTTACAGTCATTAAATGGCTCAGACTTTTGGGTATAGATCAAGTCAAATTCACATTAAAAATCGTCTCAGCATTGGCTGTGGTTTGCTCGGCAATGTGTTCCAATGGAAGATCCAGAGTGGTTGCCAGTTTTTCTCCGATGATCCGGGTATAACCACTCTCATTTCTCTTACCCCGATAGGGATGAGGTGCCAAATAAGGAGAATCGGTTTCAAGTACCAATCCCTCAAGGGGCAGATTTTTTACTACCTGATCCAAACCCGCATTTTTAAAGGTTATAATGCCTCCAATCCCTAAATAAAAATTACCTAAATCCAGTATCTTATTGCCTTCTTCAACCGTACCGGTAAAACAATGAAGTATGCCGGATAATTGGTCATTATTCTCTTCTTTTAAGATGTCATAAATCGCATCAAAACTTTTACGGCAATGGATGACAACCGGGAGCCCTGTTGCTTTGCCCCATCTCAAATGGTGACGGAAGGACTCTTTTTGTGCTTCTGCAAAACCATCATCCCAGTGGAAATCTAAACCGGTTTCTCCAACCGCATAAATATTTTCCTGGTCCTTTAATGCTTCTTCCACAGCGTCTAAATGGGTTTTATAATCCGCTCCTACTGAACAAGGATGAAGGCCCATCATGGCATAGCAAGTACCGGGGTAGTCGGTTGTCATTTTCCAAACGCCTGGTATGGTATTCTTGTCAATATTAGGCAAGAAAAACTGTTTAACCGATTGATCTTTGGCTCTTTTGATAACCTCGTCCCGGTCTTCGTTAAATTGGTCAAGAAATAGGTGTGTATGGGTATCTACAATGTTCATGTTTGCAAATTTATCACACAAGTAAATACGCGATAACTTGTTTTTTAAATAAAAAAAATCCGTTTAAGGCTTAGGTGTGCGATATTCTTAATTTTGAGCTTGCTAAGCCTTTTAATGATGTTTTTTGAAAGTGACCTGTATTTCCTTCAGCAATTGTTTTTCCCCCAAGCCGAGTATGTGGCTTTATTGGATCCTGAAAATGAAGTGAGAAGAAATTTTAATACGGGTTTCATTAAGGTGGCGGATCAGGCTAAAATTCAGGAAGTCGCCCAAATAAAAAAGGGATTGGTCTTAATCAATCTTACGAATATTCCTGTAAAGCGATATCCTTTTTACGAGGAGGGTGTGGAAGGCATCATTCATTTAGGGAAAAAAGGAGAATTTTTCGGTCACTTTACAAGGGATACCTTTTACTATGTTTTGAATGACATTAAAACCATTCGATGGGTTTATCCCAACAACCTTAAAAAACCTTTCTTTTTGAGGTTTTATGATGCCGATGCGGCTTACGGTAATTTGTTTCGCGGATTTTGTAAACTTGCCGGGGCTTTAGGGCAAATGAAATGGATAGCAGATGGTAAATTTTATGTCCTTCATAAAGGAGAACTGTTTTTTGATAACCTTTCCGGGGAAAGTTTTGATAGTTATACCCTTTTTATGAAGGATCCTTATCATTCCGGCAAATTATTGTTACAGTTTATTAACAATGATCAAATTGCTTACTATAGCAAATTTCCGGTAAATAACCAAGGACAAATAAGGATTGAGAAAGCGAATGAAATGCTAAACCAGGTTAACCGGCAAAACTTTCGCAATCTCGTTATCCCTGAAAATCAAAAACTTGCTCAATTTCTTTTACTAACCAATGCGTTAACGCTGAAGCATAAAATCTTTACGAAGCTCAAAGCTCAGCATTTTCGAGCGGTTGGGGAGTATACTCGTTACTACGCTAAAAACCTGACCCTTGAAGATTGGTTAAAGCAAAAGCAGGTGTTGGAAAAATTGACTTATCTTGGGTCTAAAACCAAAGAAGAGGAAATACCGAAAGGTATTAGTGCCATAAACCTTGCCCGTTTATACCAAACCTTAACCCATATACTTAACAATTTACCTTTGCAAGAAGAATTCACTGTTTCTTTAGTGCACGGTGATTTTACCGAGGAAAACATAACGATAGAGCAAGATAGGTTAATTCTTCTGGATTGGGAATTTGCCGGCTTTGATTATCCGGTTTTAGGGGATTTTTTAGACTTCATCCTTTACCGGATGGAGGCTGAGGACAGGCCCGAATGGAAGAATTTCCTCCCTTTATGGCATAGTTTGGTTAAACAAAAAGCATTTCAAGAACTTTGCACAGAATTTGCCAATAATTTTTTTCTCAATTTTAAGGTTTACCTATTGGCGAAAATCTTGAATTACTGGTGGGTTCATTTAGGTGATGCTTTTTTGCCGTACTATGTTAATTGGCGTATTTACTTTTGGCGGAATCTCTTGGAAGCATTTGATGAGGAGAATCAGGCATTAAGTCCTTTTGAAACAAAAACCATAAGCGAAAAAGGGGAAAGCTAACCCTCCCATAAGAAAATATTTAAGTCCAAAACTAAGCCTATGGATTTGACCATTGAAAACCTGACGAAAACCTACGGTACCCAAAAAGCTGTAGATGATCTTTCCTTTAATTTGAAAACAGGCGAAGTCTTGGGGTTTCTCGGCCCGAATGGTGCAGGCAAAAGCACCACCATGAAAATTATCACTTGCTACATGGCTCCCAGTTTCGGGGACGTGAAAGCCAATGGAGTCTCTGTTTTCCAGGAACCTGAAGACTTTAAAAAGCAGATTGGCTATTTGCCGGAAAACACCCCTTTGTATCCGGACATGTTCATCATTGATTATTTACATTTTGTGGCTCGTTTGCAAGGCTTAACCCAGCAAGAGATCCCCGGAAGGATTGAAAAAATGATTGATTATTGTGGCCTGGGTGATGAAAAGTACAAAAAAATAGGGGAATTATCCAAGGGTTATAAACAACGTGTTGGCTTAGCGCAAGCCATGATTCATGATCCTGAGGTATTAATTTTGGATGAACCCACTACGGGCCTTGATCCCAACCAGATAGTGGAAATCAGGGAATTGATTAAAAATTTGGGTAAGGAGAAAACCATTTTGTTAAGTACCCATATTTTACCGGAAGTAGATGCCATTTCGGATAGAATCCTGATCATTAACCAGGGTCAGATTACTGCCGATGGTAGCCCTGAAGAATTGCGACAGCGTGAAAGGGAAAATGAAATGCTGGTTATACAGGTGGAAGGGGATGGTAATCCAGAGCAAATAAGTGACCATATTGAGCAACTGCCGGAAGTGGAAAATTGCCAATTATTGGATACCAATAAAAGCCAATTTCAAATAACCGGGAAAAGTGGAATGAGTGCCAAAAAGCCGATTTTCGATCTTTGCGTCCGGAATAAATGGTATTTATTGGAAATGCGTGAATTAGAAACCCGTTTAGAGGACGTTTTCAGACAATTAACCCAATAAAATAGCAACAAACCATGGCCAACGTATGGATTATCACCAAGCGCGAGTTACAAGGTTTTTTTGATTCCCTAATGGCCTATATCCTTTTGGTTTTATTTTTAGGGCTTAGCGGATTTTTTACTTGGCTATTCGGCCAAAATATTTTTGAAATTGATCAAGCCAGCTTAACTGTTTTTTTCAGTGTGGCTTACTGGACTTTGTTTTTCTTCATTCCCACTCTGACTATGCGGATGCTTGCAGAAGAAAACCGGTCAGGAACCATAGAAATGCTGGCAACAAAGGCCATAAATGATTGGGAAATTGTACTGGGAAAATTTTTGGCTTGCTGGATTTTGGTTTTAATTGCCCTGGCCTGCACATTACCTTATTATGCTACCGTTGCGAATATTGGCAATATTGATCATGGAGCAACCATTGGAGGTTATATCGGGCTCATCCTGATTAGTGCGGCTTATACAAGCATTGGGCTTTTTACCAGTAGCTTGACCAATAACCAGATTGTGGCCATTTTATTGGCCCTTTTTGTAGGAATATTTTTTCAATTTCTATTTGGCCTAATTTCAGATAGTTTGACCGGATGGCTTAGTGATTTTTTTCATTATCTAAACTTTAATACCCATTACAACTCCATTTCCAGAGGAGTAATTGATTCTAAAAATATTATTTATCTGCTCACTGTAACTTTTGCCGGTTTATTTACTGCTCAAATCGTGTTATCCAAAAGAAACTGGACCCAATGAAAGGATTGCAAAACCATTAAAAAGCCAAAAAACTGATTTTATGCAAATAACAAAGAGTCAGTTAATCACCAGAATTTTCCTTGTCTTAGGCATATTAGTCCTGGTGAACATCATAGCGGCTGAATATCATTATCGTTTGGATTTTACCGCTGACCAACGGTATACCTTGAGTAAGGCTACTAAGAAAATTCTGCGTAATACGGATAAGCCGGTCACCGTCAATGCCTATTTTTCAAAAGATCTACCGGCCAGGGTGGCTAAGGCTAAAAGACATTTTAAGGACCTTTTGATAGAGTATAGGAATCATGCGGAACAAGATTTCGTGTTTAAATTCATTAATCCAAATAAGGATAAAGAAAGTGAAAGAAAGGCTCAAAAGAAAGGTATTAAGCCTTTTGTATTGGGCACCCGGAAAAGGGATCAAGTACAGCGTCAAAGGGCTTACATGGGCGCTGTAATTCAAATTGGGAATCAAAGTGAGGTGATTTCCAGGATCAAGCCGGAAGGACCTGTGGAATACAAGCTTTCATCGAACATTCACAAACTGACCCAATCTGATAAACCTACTATTGCCATTTTTAAAGGACAAGGGGGAATTTCCAAGAATAACCTTGGTCAAGCTTTAAAAGATTTGAAAGTCCTTTATAATGTGGAATCTTATGAATTGAAAGCATCTGAGCCCATTCCCTCTAAATTCAGAACCGGAATAATTGTAAACCCGAAGGATTCTTTTTCAGAAGGTGTTTTAAAAAGATTGGATGATTTCCTGGCTTCCGGCAGTAACCTATTTGTAGCGACTGATTATATTGATGCGAAAGTCAATGAACAGCGTTTATCCTTGCTTCATACCGGTTTAGAAGATTGGTTGGAAAATAAGGGCATCGAAATCAAGGAGAATGTCTTGATTGATGCTCAGTGTGGAGCCGTTCAGGTTAGGCGTCAAATAAGGGGTAGGGCAATTAATCAAAGGATAAAATTTCCTTATTTCCCTATAGTGCAGAAATTTGAAGAACATCCGGTTACCAAAGGAGTTTCTCAGTTATTTTTGCCTTTTTCAGGAACGGTTGACTCCGGTAAAAATAAAAGCCTTAATTTCAATATATTGGCAAGGTCTTCAAAAAAGTCCGGTACCTTAACCATACCCAACTCGATCAATGTAAATAAAGAATGGAGGGAATCAGATTTTCCCGGTTCTTATTTGCCCGTAGCCTTATCGGCAGAAGGGCATTTCGGTGGTACTGAAAATGTATCAAGAATGGTTGTCGTGGCCAGTGATAATTTAATTCAGAAACAGGATAAGCAACAAACCAGAAGAAATCGCCGGAACCGGGTAAGGGAAGGGAATGCAAACTTTTTGGTCAATGCTGTAGATTGGTTATCGGACCAAATGGGGTTAGCAGAATTGAGGACTCAAGGGGTAGATGCCAGGCCATTGGAGGACTTGTCCGACCAAAACAAAAATTTATTAAAATATGCCAATGCGTTTGCTCCAATTATTTTGATTTTGGTTGTAGGTGGTATTCGCTTTCAAATTCAACAATCTAAGCGAAAAAGATGGATGAGTTAAATTTCTGTTGTTTCACTAAAATCTTTTTTCAATGGCAAAAAAGCTTTCAAATAAAAACTTACTAATAGCTTTTGTGATTCTGCTTGCTTTGGTTGGTGGCCTAAAATTTTTACAGGACCAAGATCCGGAAGGTACGTTGAAGGGTAAATTGGTAAAACCTTTAGACTCCGGTGATGTCAGCCGTTTAGAAATTCTTCCTGAATTTGATACCAATAATCAGGTGATTTTGGTAAAAAAACAAGGCAATTGGAAACTAAAAAGGGGAGAGGAATTCAAAGCCTTAGATCCTAAACGATTAAAACGGGCTTTAAGTCATTTGTATAAGGAATTGGAAGCTGATAGACTTGTAAGCCGTGACAAAAAAGATTGGGCTAAATACAAGGTGGATAGTTCGGGGTCTTTATTGCGAATTTATAAAGACGGCAAATTAAGTGATGAGTTGGTTTTGGGAAAAATGAATTTTAAAAATAAAAACCAGGCTTCCAATTACGTAAGGAATTTGGATGCAAAATCTGTTTATGCCGTAGAAGCCTATTTGGATGGTTCTTTGAAAGGTAAACCCGAGGATTGGTTAAAAGGAAAAGGATCTTCTCCCGGTGGTAAAGGAATTTCTCCGAAAATGCGGCAAAAGTTGCAGCGAAAGAAAATGATGCAGAAAAAACTTAAACAAATGAACAAAGACAGCCTGGCAAAAAACCTTAAATAAATTTTATTGTTAAAATGTTAACCTAAACCAAAATAACCTTTAATGTATACCGGTATTTTACACACCCATACCCTTGTCGTGAGCCTTTACCTCATTTTGTTGTTAATTAAGACCATTTTGCTTTTTGCCGGTAAAAAGGAAAGATTAAGCAAATTCAGGAGCAGCACAAAAGTCCCGGAAATGGTTTTGGCTACCTTATTTTTATTAACCGGGATTTACCTCGGCTTTCAATCAGGGGCTATCTATGGCGGTTATTGGTTTATTGTGAAGCTTGTTTTGATTGTGGCTATTATAGTTTTGGGCGTTTTATCCTTTAAAAAGGAGAGCCGAATCATGGCTTTAATAAATTTGATCCTTTTTCTTTATGTATTCGGCATATCTGAAACCAAGAGTCTGGATTTTAATGCTGATTACCAGACCTTGTATGGTAAAAAAGTGAGTGAAAAAAAGGATTGGAACCCCGATTCCGGTGGTTATGACATTAATGCACATGGTAAATTAGTTTACCAGAAAAACTGTGTGGCTTGTCATGGTGAAAACGGAAAATTGAGAAAAAGTGGTTCAAAAAACCTTCAAAAATCCGAGCTAAGCATTAAGGAGACTTATCATATTGTAAGGAACGGTAAGAATTCTATGCCGGCATACGAAGAGGCTCTGACTGAACAAGAAATAAAGGCTGTTGCCCATTACGTCCATAAACTCTCGCGATGATATTCTGGTTAAACTCCCACAACCCCAGTTAATAGAATGCCTTAATTTTAAGTTTATTAGGGTAGGTGCTTTATTAGAATAATCCTCTTATCAACGTTTCAATGGATATGCCTTCAGCCTCTGCTTTGTAATTTTTCAGCATCCGGTGGCGTAAAACAGGTATGGCTACTTCCTGTACATCTTCAATGTCAGGCGAATATTTACCATTAAGAATAGCGTGGCATTTGGCCCCTATGGTTAAGAATTGGGAGGCCCTGGGTCCTGCACCCCAAGAAATATATTCTTTAATGTTTTCGTGAGCATATTGGGATTCCGGGCGCGTAGTATGAACAAGCTTAACCGCATATTCCAGTACATTATCAGGAATAGGAACCCTTCTGACTAAGTTTTGGAAATAAATGATTTCACTATCGTCCATTATTTTTTGGACTTCGGTATCCTTTTCAGAAGTGGTATTTTTCACAATCTGTATCTCATCATCGTAAGAAGGGTATTCTAAAATGAGGATAAACATAAAACGGTCCAGCTGAGCTTCCGGCAGGGGATAGGTTCCTTCTTGCTCAATGGGATTTTGAGTAGCCAAGACAAAAAATGGATCACTAAGTGGATGAAGTTTCCCCCCGGCCGTTACGCTTTGTTCCTGCATGGATTCAAGGAGGGCTGCCTGGGTTTTTGGCGGGGTTCGATTTATTTCGTCCGCTAAAATGACGTTGGCGAACAATGGGCCTTTGACAAACTGGAATTGCTTTTTTTCATCCAAAATTTCGGACCCCGTAATGTCAGATGGCATTAAGTCAGGGGTGAACTGAATACGGCTGAATTTTAAGTTAAGCACATCAGCAAGGGTATGGACCAATAATGTTTTTGCTAAGCCTGGCACACCAATTAATAAGCAATGCCCCTTGCAAAGTATTGATATTAAGACGGACTTGATGATATCGTCCTGACCAATAATTATTTTTTGTATCTCGGATTGTAGGTTATTGTGCCTTTCGTTAAGGTAATCAATGGCCTCTACATCCGAGTTAAACTGTTTGGATAAGTCTGTAGCTTCTGCTTGCTCTTCTGGCATTATTTAGGCTTTAAATTTTTAAAAACGAAGTGGAAAACAAAACAAATACCAAAATTTGTTTATTTACTGCTTCTGCAGGTAAGGCTTAATTCCTTCACAATTGGTATTGGTTGTCTTTAATTTTATATAGGTTTTGTCTGCATATTGTTTTAACCATTTCCTAAACGCTTCTTTTTTGGCTTTTTGCTCAGCCATTCTTCGAATCCTTGGATAATCCTGCTTAAGGTTCGCCCTATGGGGCGGGGTACGGCTTTTCAGGTATAAAATGCGGTAGGCATTTTGTATCCCATTATAATTCATAGGAATAGTTTTTGAGATAGAACCCACGTCCAAGGTATCAATATTGAAGAACATCTCCGAGTTAATTTGCTTCAGGGGGATTTTATTTGACCCAGTTTGCTTATTGACTATCATTCCCCCATTGTTTTTCGTCTGTTCATCCTCGGAAAATTTATAGGCCGCTTTTTCAAATGAAATGGAGTCCTTTCTTATCAAGTTTGCAATACTATCTAAAAATTGGCGTGTATTTTCCCGGGCCTTTGGTGTGATATCGGGTTCAATCAATATATGTTTCAGGTGAATTCTATCCCCTTTTCTATCTAAAAGTTTGACTATATGGTAACCTTTTTCGGTTTTTATGACCTCGGAAACCTTCCCTTTCTGTAAATTTAACGCCTTGGCGGCCAATTTATCATTAAGGGAGTTTTTGTTTCTCATTCCTAAATCACCACCATTAGTCGCTGAAGATTCATCGTCAGAATATAGAATGGCCAGGTTATCAAAACTTTCCCCTTCCTCTACAATTCGTTCCCTTAAGCGCTTTATTTTTTTTCTGGCTTTATTTTTGGCTTTCTGGGTCGGTTTAGGTTTCCTAACAATATGGCCTAACTGAACCTTGGTATTAAAATAGGGAATACTATCCGGAGGTAAATTTCGAAAATATTGTTTGACCTCTTTGGGAGATACTTTGACGTCCGAAACGATTTGTTTTTTTGTTTTTTCCGTCAATAGTAACTCTCTGATAGGTTGACGCATTTCTTCCTTTATTTCCGAAATATTTTTATTGTAGTATTTTTCTAATTTCCTTTTGCTACCAACCTTTTGTTTAAAAAATGCTATACGCCGGTCTAATTCATTTTCTACCCTTTGGCTTTTCAGGGGCACACTATCGGCTTTGGCTTTTGTAAGTAAAAGCTTTTTCTGAATGGAATTGGCTAAAAGTTTACAAGCCTTTTGTTCTTCATCAATACTATCTTTTGGAAAATTGGCAAGTTTTTTTTCAATATCCGACTTGAGAATAATTTCGTTTCCTACAATTGCAATTATTTTATCGGCTACCGGCTTTTGATTTTGACCTAAGGCAAAAACCCAAGAAACAATTAAAAACCCGCAAAGCAAATTTTTTTTAATCATATCGTTTGACGTCATTTTGTTCCAGCCCTTTTTGGACCACTTTTTTTTCCATTTTTCGGATTAATTCCATTTTTTTCTTATTCAGAAGGGCGCTTTTTATGGTTCCCCTTTTTAATTGAAAGGGCGCCTTTTCTTTCTCTTGTTTAAGATCCGTCACATAAATAAAATAATGGGAATTAGAATCTTTAGTTTCAATAACCTCATTTTTTTTAACTTGGTTAAACAATTGGTCACTGGTTTGTTGAGGCAAGTTAAGTTTTTTACGAATTTTACTATAATAATGCCAATTATTTGCCTTTAAGTTAAATTTTTTTGCGAAACGGCGGCCATATTGGTAAAGCGAATCCAGGTAAAAGTTTTCGCTCGCTTTAAGCCAGGTTTTAACCTTTTTTTTCCGGGGGGTGTTCAAGGGTAAAATCAAATACCTGCATTTAATTACATCCTGTTTAAGTGTAAAGCGCTCATTATGATTGTTGTAAAATTTCATTAATGCGGTTTTGCTGACGCTTGTGTCTAATTTTTTATTAATTAAAGCCTGTTCATATTCATGGCGTATTAATGACTCGTAATAATTCTGTAAGGCTTTATCCTTTTTTGTTTTGGCTTTGGGGAGGTTATCCAAAGCTTTCTTGAAAATGAGTTTTTCTTCAATCCAATTATCAATGAATTTTTCCCTTAATGCAAGACTATCCTGCTTTGAAACCATTGGATTTTTACTGAACATTTCCTTCAGGTCTTTCTCGTATAGGTACTTATCCTGAACACGGGCAATCACTTTGTTTTCTCCTTTTTCATCATTGGGAGAAAACAGGCCGCAACCGTGTATTACAAACAGGAATAGTAAGCTGGTAAGGATTTTTAGAAAATTAAAAGGCTTACTCTTTAATAAGCGATTCAAACACTTTATCATTTAACTTAACTGGGTATTTTTCCCTTAGTGTTTTTATCCATTGTTCTTCTAAATGATCTTGATAATCAGCAACTACTTTGCCACGAATGGCGTCAAAAGCTTTGATCTCAGGTGGTATTACTTTTTCAATTTTGACAATGTAAAAGGTATCCGTTGCATTATGGTTGTAAACACCTTTTTTATCTTTGGTCTTTTTTACAATGGGGTGTTCGGCTTTTTGAAAGCTATCATATTTTACTTCCCCAACATTGTTAAAATTGCTAGCAACAGATTTCACTTCCCGGCCTTTCTTTAAAGCATTTTTGATCTTCCCTCCGGTAGATTGATCCTGGCATGGAATCAGATATCCTATTTTGGTTAAAGGGCTTTTGTACTGGCTTTTATGCTTTTCATAGTACTGTTTTAAACCGGAACTATCCTGAATGGCCTTTGACCAAACCTTTTTATCCATGATTTCGAAAAGCAAAATCCCTTCTTTGTATTCTTTGAGGAGGTTCCTAAACTCAGGATATTTTTCGCCCAGATGTGCCTTGTGGTACGCTAAAATTTGGTCCTGTTCGAAGTTTTTGTAGTGATGGTTGACTAAACCCTTAATGGTTTTGAAACGGGCGCTTTGCTTTTGATTTTTTTGGATATACCCTGCGAAATTTAAAAGGCTTATTTTTTTATCGCCTATTTGAAAAAGGGGTTTGCTTAGGGGTTTTTCCTTTTTTATTTCCCATTCACCTTTTAGTAAAGTGGAGTCGAACTGCTTTTTAAGGATTGATAAATTATTAAACTTTTGAAAATCATTATTTTCCTTTAATTTATTCACTACACTCGCTTTCACCTTTTTATAGCGTCCATCCTTTTTAATCTGCTTGACCAATTGCTGTCTGATTTTACTTAAGGATGCAGGTTCTTTCAGGTCAATCCTTTTCAAAATATGGTAGCCGTACTGGGTTTTAAATGGTTTTGTGTAATCTCCGTTTTGTTCCAGAGAAAAAGCCTTTTTTTTAAACTTATTAGGGTAATAATGTGCCAGTCGACCAAAGGGAGGCAACTTGCCTTCATTTCTTTTACTTCTCCTGTCTTCTGAGTATTGTTTAACCAAAGCCTTAAAGGACTCATCGTTTTCAAGGGCTTGATAAGCTTTTTGGATCCTTCGTTTAGCCCTTTCCCAATTAGCCGTATCATTTTTATTCTTTTTTGGCTTTACCATGATGTGGCGTACCTTAATTTTTCCCTTATTGGGCTTCTTATCAGTCACTTTTAGGAGGTGGTAACCGTATTGGGTTCTTACTGGTCCGGCCATTTTACCAACGGATGTATTATACACCGCATTTTCAATGGGATAAGGCTGTTTGAATACGGAAAAATAACCCATGTTCCCAAAATTAACCTCATCTTGGGAATTTTTTACCAATTCCTGTAGGGATTTACCTTTCTCAAATTTTTGTTTTATATTCTGAAGGGTTTGGTAAGCTTGTGCGGTATCCTCCGGTGGTGCGCCAATCGGCATTTTTAATGTAAAATGTTTGGCTTTAACCAATTGCTGTTTTCTTTGGTAGGCCTCCTTAACCAATTTTTCCATTAGGGTGTCATTGGTCAAGTAAGGTTCAGCAAGTTGATCCCGGTAATTTTTAAACTCTTTTCTGAACTTTTTGGTAGTATCTATACCAGCTTCTTTTGCAGCCTTTACTTTGAGTTTAAATTCAATGTAAAGATCCAAATAATCTTTTAAGCTTTTTTTGGAGTAAAGGTTCGGATCATCTGAATTGTTTTTTTCATAAATATACTTGAATTCCTCTTTGGGAACAGTTTCACTGCCCACCTTGAATAGAGTTTTTTGACCTTTTTTTTCTGAATTTTGTGCATTGAGTGGTAAGCAAGAGGCAATTACGAAGAAGCTAAAAAGTAAAATAATCAAATTAAATGGCCTTTGCATTTAGCTTAATTTTATGGGTTAGCGGGCAAAATTAAACAACAAAAAGCATTCTTTGAAGGAAAAAGTAAATATATCCCTGAAAACTAAGCAGGATTATTAAAAAAGGGCTTCAGGGTTACCTCTTTCAAATTCGTTTTTTAGGGAATAATAAAAATGTCTGTCGTTGTGATTTATTTGTAAAACTCCTATCGAGGCGAGATTAATTAATATATTCTCTGCTTTTCTTGGTTTCAGGTTGGCTATTTGGGTAAATTTCTTGATGGTTATTTGCTGATGCCTGCGCAAAAAGGCCAATAATATGTTTTCTTTCCTTGTATAATGAATAAAGGTGTTTTTTTCGCTTTGCCTTCTTTTTAGAAATTCAATGACTACCCGGTTGGCAAATTTATTGTTATCCCTAATCCTAACATATCCCCACCATTTGTCATCCTCATCTTTTACGTAGTGAGGTTTGGTTAGGCTTTCATTAACATCCACTTCAAGAATAATTTTACCATCATAAAACCAGTCCCTAATGGAGAATTTGACAACCGGGCTACAATAATAATTTGCTGCTGTTTCAATCATGTAGCGTTCTTCTTCAGATTCCACTCCAACAACTTTTCCATTATCCTTAACCCCCAATAACAATTTTCCTCCTTTGGTATTGGCAAAGGCTACTAAGGTTTTGGCAATTTTACGGGCATTACTAACGTGGAATTTGAAATCAAGGTGATAGCATTCTCCTTTCGCAATTAATTCATTAATATAAGTGCGCTGCGGTTTCATACCCTAAAAGCCACTTTTCGAAAGTCATTAATCCTATTTTTAAAACTTTTTAACCGTCCAAATGATTTCAAAAAATAATGGAAATGAGGGGGGTAACGAATTATTGTATAATGGGCAAAAGGTTTTATTTTTGCACTTTCCTATCTATAAATGGTGGATGTAGCTCAGTAGGTTAGAGCACCAGATTGTGGTTCTGGGGGTCGTGGGTTCGAATCCCACCATCCACCCTTTCTTTCCTTATCTCACCTATTGAATTAAAAAATGGAAAGTTTTCCTAATTAAATTCCTTAACTAGAATTAGAAAAGGCTTTATATAAGACATTTTGTAATTTTTCTACATGCTTAAGGTAATCAAATTGGGCAACGGAAGTTTCCTTTCCCTGCTTACCAATTTGGTCGTAATAATGGTAGTACTCGTATCTGTGGTTTATGATTTCAGCCAATTTAGCCGGGTTCTCTGGTTCAGTAATTATAAAATCTTTATCGGGGTTCAGGTACTCTTGAATATCCCCTACACTGGTAGCAACAGCAGGTTTGCCGGTGGCTAAGTATTCGCCGAGTTTTGTGGGAAATCCAAAGTGGGAATAGGCTTCACTCGTTCTGTTGACAACCAATAAATCACATTCATGGAGGTAATCGGGAATATTTCCGTAGCGAACTTGCCCGAAAAATTCTACTGAGCCATTTAAGCCGGCTTCTTGTAGTTTATCGTTAATATTCTTTACATTTTGAGGATAACCCATTAACCGGAGTTTTAAGTTAGGCCGCTTTTGTTTCACCCTGGCAAAAGCATTAATTATGCCCGGCACATCATCTTTACCTCCAAAAGATCCTAAATAACCAACCCGCTCAGGTTTTTTTGGGTGACCATTAAGGTGTTGAAATCTGGAGAAATCTACAACGATAGGAATAAGACTGATTTTATCCTCAGGAAATTGAGGTTTAAAATGGTGATAAAGCTTTTGGGATATCACTATTAATTGATCACAAAGCTTGGAAAGGTAATTTTCCTGCAGGAGGTGTAACTTTTTGAGGATTTTATTGGTCAAACCTCTGGGTTGTTCACCGAACATTGCGGAATAAAGCTCAGTCATTTCGACAACAACCGGCTTTTTCAGTAATTTGGCTAAGCAATAAATATGGAAGAATTGATGTGGTTTTGGCGAATAAATGTAGAAAAGATCAAAGTTTTTACCATTTTTAATCAGAAAGTTTAAACTTCCCAAAAATGCCTGCAAAGAATCCCAAAGTTTTTTTAATGTATTATTGGGCCTTTCACAATTGCCATTTAAAAATTTGTAATGAATACCCTCCCAAGCCCCCTCGTTTTTAATATTGATCCTTGTATTATTAAAGGAAGATGCATGAAGAAAGAGTAGGTTAACACTTTCTCCTTTGTCTTTTAACCCCTTGGCAAAAGCCTTAATCCTTGCATTTACACCATTCCCCTCAACGAAGTCACTGGCTAAAAGTATTCCTACTTTCAAGATAAATGGCCTTTACTGGTTCTATTAAAGAAAAGAATTAATTTTCAGAAATTCAAAAATAATATTTTGAACATACAATGCAATTTGCGGTTTTGTTTAACCGAGTAATTCTAACGATAAAATGGCGCTAATTTTAGATGAAGGACTTTTTTATGCTTAACTTTTATTCCCGGGAAATTGCACCTACATCAGGATTGGCAGTATCACGTGATTCACCGAAGAAACCTGTTTTTAATTCGGGAATTTGATCTACAAACCTGCCAATGCCATTACCGGCATTTAAAGCAGGAGATTCATTGGCCGGTTTGAAATTATTATTGCACACATTCTTAAACTCCGGGTTCTGATTGACCTTATTGCCTTCCCAATTTTGGTTTGATTTAATCAAACTCCCTGCTATTCCTGAACCTTCCGCTAAATCTTCGGAAGTACTTCGAATGCTTAATTCATTTTCTTGG
Organism: uncultured Sphingobacteriales bacterium; assembly: GCA_964549595.1. GTDB lineage: Bacteria > Bacteroidota > Bacteroidia > CAILMK01 > CAYYUA01 > CAZQQN01. The sequence continues at coordinate 55,315 of CAZJWK010000008.1, forward strand.
CTTCCCCAAATTATAGAGTTGAGAATAATGATTTTCAAATCAAATGAAGTTCCCTGGAATTGTCGGTTGTTAAAAGCCAATGCAGGCCCTTTCGGTGAACAACGGCAGCTGCTTGCCATAAAAGTGCAATGAAGGAACTGATAATTGCCTCCAAAAGAGCCAATCATCAAATTCCCGCAACATTCGTTTACAATGGTATTGAAAGCAAAAATATCAGCGCTAAAACCTGCTATACCGGTTTGACTCATATAGCTTATGCGTGAGTTAAGCAAAGTTAGCTTTGGATTTTGGGTCGTTGAAACGGAATCTACCTCGATACCTACAGTCCCTTCGGTTAATATAGCATTGTTAATGATGTTATTCTGACTTGAAGGCAAAATACGGATTCCATGCCACTGACCCGGAATATTTTTAAAACCGGACTCAGGCCTGGTACCTTGAAAATAAACACGTTCAGATTTGGTACCATTAACCTCTAAATTACCGAAAATAAAAAACTTACCGCCTCCGGAAACGAAAACTTTTGTCCCTTTTTCAATGGTGAGTTTGGTGTTGGAGTCCACGGCTGCAAAGTTTACTATAAGGTGTGGAGTATCAGAACGCCAAACAGATTTTTTTTTGATCACTTCACGGTTATGGATAATGGCTTTTCTACCGTAGCTTTTTAAACTCACATATTGTAAATTGCCATTGGTTTTAAAACGAATAGAATCTTTTATTATGAAAGGGTTTGATGGTTTATAACGGTCAATGGTTACCTCTACAAAAATAAAAAGGCTGTCTTTTGGCCCTAAGGTTATACTTTTTTCTTGTAGAGAAGGGTTGCCATCAATGTTAACGCGGTAGTTAGACCTATCTCCTCCCATTAGCTGTATTTTCTGAATATTGATGCTTTTATTATGGGGATTAAACACTTTGAACCGTTTAGTGGCAGAAGAGAGGTCTTTAAAAAGGGTATCGAAGAAAACTTCTTTTGTAGAAAATGCTAATTTGGCATCTGGTTGGGTGATTAAGGAATCTTCACGGCATGATAAAATGGATATTATTAGTGCTGAAAGCACAAGCAAAAGGCGACAGTGCATAAATTATTTTTAATCTGATTAAGCATTCAAAATTAAGCAACATTTCCATTAAGGCAACCTTGAAGCGAAACCAATAGTGGCTATACTAACCCTTACTCCGGGTACTTTCCCAAGTATTCGTGCTGCGGCTTCTAAAGTGGCTCCTGTGGTGATAACATCATCAAAAAGTAATATATGGCAATTTTTAAATAAATCAGTTTCCTTCAGCTCAAAAATTTCGTTAACATTCTCCCAACGGTTAAAACGCCCCCTTAGTGTTTGAGAAGCAGAATTCTTGGTTCTGATTAAATTGTTATCGTTTAAAGGAATTCCAGTCTCTTTACTAAACCCCATTCCAAAACAGGTGCTTTGATTATAGCCTCTTTTTTCTAATTTTTTGGGGTTTAAAGGAATTGGAACGATCCAATCGATAGGGTTTAAAAAATCTGATTCAAGCAGACTCTTCCCGAAAAGGGCTCCCGTTAGGTAGCCTGCATCCCATTGTTGCCGGTATTTCACATTATGTATGAGGTTTTGAACGATTCCGCCCTTGGAAAAATATAAGAACGCCGTTCCTTTTTCAATGGAATACCTCCCCCAAAAGACTTTTTCCACTGGATTATTGGTATATAAATGAAAATTAGTGAAGGGTAATTTGTGGTAACAGTAAAAACAAATTTGATTTTCCCTAATATTCAGAACATTACCACAGCATACACAAACCCTTGGATAGAAGATATCTAACAAACCGTTAAAAGCCTCTTTTGCATTTTCAAAAGAATTAAGTATTACCATAATTTCTGTATTTGTATATAATCAAAGTTAAAATTATAAATTTTGCATTACAAAAGGGCTCAAAAAAGTTTATAAAAATTTTTGTCAAATGGAATAGTAAGGTTATTGTTGCAGTGGGAATAAAAAATGGAAGTTAATATTATGCTTTTACTTACCAACCCATTACTTGGCTTACTTAGTTATTTTCTTATTCGATTTATCGGATGTTACTAAAAAGGCTTTTTGTGACCAGTGGTTTTTAGCTTTTATTGACTTCCACATGTAGCTTTTAGTTATTTTGAGTTTTTATACAGGCTTTTTAAATCCCTGTTTAGCGGTGTTACTAAAAGGGGTAAAATGATTATCTGGGCCTTTGTAAAAAAACCAAATTTGAATTAGGAATTTGGAAGCATGCTTAATCAGAATTTCTTGAATATTCTGTTTGGGCTAAATAGGAAAGATTAAGCTTAGGAATAAAATTTGGGTTTTATGTTTTATCTTTTTCAAAGGTACTTTATTGTACCTTGGTTCGGTGTGTTTTTGTGCTTAATATTATGTGATAGCACTTTTGCTCAACCTGGTGGTTCTTGTAATCCTGTCCAGGTAAATTTGTCAGGAAATCCGGATACTACCTGGACCAGTAGCTCCATTACCAGGAATAATAACTGTTGTTCTAATACCAACTGCGTTCAGTTTGATGTCACATTACATCCTGATGCCATTGGGGTTGTTTTTGAAATTACTTCCGGTGCTGTTCCGGGTGGTGCTTTGACTTATCAGGTGAATTGTGGCCCTGCAACAAATAATTTTGGAGATACAGTTTGTTTAACTGGGACAGGGCCTCATCAACTTACCTTTTGTAAGCCGGGCAATAATCCCAATACCTATGAAATTACATCTATTGCAAAGCCAACCATCAAGGGAAGTACCATTATCAATAAGGGCTGTACCGGTTTAATGACCATTGGAGATTTTAAGGAAAATACCATTAGCTGGAATCCTGTTCCCTATGATTCAGTTTATAATTCTTATCTAAGTTGTGATACGGCCTGTGATACTACTTATGTTACCCCGCAAGCCGGTTTTCCGGATAGTGTACAATATGAGGTTTGTGGCATCCCTGCTCACCCTTGTGCCAATACTACCGTCTGCGATACCACAACCATTGAATTTAAGCAGGATCTGATTGTTGATATAGAAAATAATTCCGGCGTATTACCTTGCCCCGGTAAAAATGATTCAATTCAGCTTAAAGCAACAGTATCCGGAGGACAAAAACCTTATCAATACGAATGGAGCACAGGTAGCAATGATTCATTAATTAAGCAAGATACCGGTACTTATTGGGTTAAGATAACTGATAATAGTGCTTGTCCCCCGGTTTA
>CAZJWK010000009.1:0-17174 GCA_964549595.1 uncultured Sphingobacteriales bacterium
ATTACAATGTACTCAAAACTTTTAATAATGGCAAATCTACCCTGCAGCCCATTGTTAATAACCTTGAAACTCAAAGGAGACTGCTCCAGGCCATTTATGGCTTAGAATTACCAAGGTCAAAAAGAATCCGAAAAAAGCTAAATGGGCAACAGCAACACTTAATCGATTAATTTCACGACATTTGTCAGGGATTCCTGTTTAAGTGCCTCTACAATGGGCAAAAATTCAATGAAAGCTGTTATCCATGAACAATATGGGCCTCCTGAGGTTGCCAATTTAAAGGAGGTTGCCAAGCCTGAACCCGGGCCTAACGAAGTGCTGGTTAAAGTCTTTGCATCCACAGTGAATCGAACGGATTGTGGGTTCCGCAGTGCAGAATATTTTGTTTCGAGGTTTTGGAGTGGTTTATTCAAACCCCGATACCAGATTTTAGGGTGTGAGTTCGCAGGAGAAATCGAAGCAACCGGGGCTAATGTCAAATCGTTCAGTCCGGGAGATCATGTTTTCGGCTACGATGACGATAAATTTGGCGGCCATGCTGAATATTTGGCAATCGATGAAAATAAAGCCATCGCCAGGATGCCCGATAATTGGTCTTATGAAGCCATAGTCCCAAGTACGGAAGGCGCTCATTACGCCTTATGTAACATAAGGGCCTCAAAAATCACAAAGGGGCAAAAAGCCTTGATATATGGGGCAACGGGGGCAATTGGTTCATCGGCCGTTCAACTTTTGAAACATTTTAAAATCAATACGACAGCAGTTTGTGATACCCAGCATGTGGATCTGATAAAATCCCTTGGCGCCAATGAAGTGATTGATTACGAAACTCAGGATTTCACCAATACAGCAAAAACCTTTGATTTGGTTTTCGATGCGGTTGGCAAAATTTCATTCAGGCAAGCCAAAACCTTGATGAATAAGGATGCCACTTTTATTTCCACGGGATTGGGAAAAAACTGGGAAAACATTCTTTTATCGCTGATAACACCATTTATAGGAGGTAAGAAGGTTTTGTTTCCCATTCCGGAAATAAAAAAGACCGATGTGGAATTTTTAAAGGGGCTTATTGAGCAAAACCAATTTCGACCTGTGGTGGACAGAACCTTTCCTTTGGCGGAAATTGTAAAAGCCTATCAATACGTGGAAACCGGCCAAAAAAAGGGAAATGTGGTAATAAAAGTCCGGGAAGGCTAAAAATACAGGCACAGCTTCGTTTAGGGGTCGATGATAAGAAACGGCTGGTCCGAATTTCAGAAATACTAACTGTAGACGGTCACTACCAGTTTTCTCCGGCTGGGTCGTTCACGGAATTCACACAGGTAAATCCCCTGCCAGGTGCCCAGGTTCAAACGGCCATTGGTAATAGGTAAGGTTAGGGAATGACCTGTCATGGTACTTTTCACATGGCTAGGCATGTCATCGGGCCCTTCCTCAGTATGCGTATAAAAGGATTGGTTTTCCGGCACCAGTTGGTTCATAATATTTTCAAAATCTTCCCGGACGGCCGGATCTGCATTTTCATTGATAGCAAGACCGGCTGAGGTATGCTTGATGAAAATATTCATGAGGCCTTTATCCGGTAACCCACCAATTTGCTTCAGGATGTCATTGGTTATGATGTGTATGCCTCTTGCATAGGAGCCTAATTGGATTTCAGATTGATGGATCATAAGGTTTTTTATGGCTTATAACAATACTAAACCTTTATTCCATTCCCTGTTCAAGGGTATAGGCTTTCCTAAACACTCAGTGAATGGGCAAGTAAGTCAAAGCCTGTGTTTAAAATCACTCCTTTCTCAGTTTCTAACTTTTCGGATACAAGGATCTCAATAATGGTTACATTGATGATAATCTGTGGCACCAGTAAGGAAAAATAGTCAAGTTTTATTTACGGCAGATAAAATCTTAAAGGCAAAAATGGTTTTTTGGTGTACGGAATACCAGAACCTCCCCAATAAAGTGATTGAACCTTTTTAAACTTATTTCTTTTACCCAATGATTCGGGTTAGAAAGACTCCCCTTCCTGCCTTTTAAAAAGTAGTACGGGCTTTTTTTTCCGTGACAGGAATGCGCAAAAAAAAGGGAATGCAAAACTGCATTCCCCTTTTATTAAACCAATTGAATGGACTATGGCATTAATAGCGGTAAGCATCGCTTTTGAAAGGCCCGTTGAGATCAACACCGATGTATTCGGCTTGTTCTTTGTTAAGGCTTTCAAGATGCGCATTGATTTTTTCAAGGTGTAAGGAAGCCACTTTTTCGTCCAGGTGCTTAGGAAGCACATACACCTTATTGTCGTATTTTTCGGAATTGTTCAAGAGGTCCATCTGAGCCAATGTTTGGTTACAGAAAGAGTTAGACATTACAAAGGAAGGATGGCCCGTAGCAACACCCAAATTCATAAGGCGGCCGGAAGCAAGCAAAAGAATTTCTTTGCCGTTGATGTCGTATTTATCAACCTGTGCTTTGATGTTATCCTTCTCAGCATTCTGTTCCAGCCAATGCACATCGATCTCATTATCAAAGTGGCCGATGTTACCCACAATGGCTTTGTCTTTCATCTTTTTGAAATGCCTTTCGGTGATGACATCCTTATTACCGGTGGCCGTGACGAAGATGTCACCAATTTCAGCGGCTTCGTCCATGGTTTTGACTTCAAAACCTTCCATGGCAGCCTGAAGGGCACAGATGGGATCTATTTCGGTAATAATGACCCTGGCACCAGCGCCTTTGAGGGATTGAGCGGAACCTTTTCCGACATCACCAAAACCAGCAACTACTGCAACTTTACCGGCCATCATAATATCCGTACCCCTGCGGATAGCATCTACACAAGATTCGCGACAACCATAAATGTTGTCAAACTTAGACTTGGTAACGGAATCGTTCACATTAATAGAAGGTACAGGCAGGGTTCCGTTTTTCTCCCTTTGATAAAGCCTGAGCACACCGGTTGTGGTTTCTTCTGAAAGACCGTATATGTCCTTGGTCAACTCGGGATATTCACTCAATACCTTTTCAGTAAGGTCACCGCCATCATCAAGAATGAGGTTAAGTGGACGGTTTTCATCCCCGAAGAACAAGGTTTGTTCAATACACCAATCGTATTCTTCTTCGGTTTCGCCTTTCCATGCAAAAACGGGAACACCTTCTTTAGCAACAGCTGCGGCAGCTTGGTCCTGAGTAGAGAAAATGTTACAGGAAGACCACCGAACTTCAGCACCCAGCTCAAGCAGGGTTTCAATCAAAACGGCTGTTTGTACTGTCATGTGAAGGCAACCAGCAATTCTTGCACCCTTCAGGGGCTTTTGGTTCCCATATTCTTCGCGAAGGGACATTAAGCCGGGCATTTCAGCCTCAGCAAGTTTGATTTCTTTGCGGCCCCAGTCCGCTAAGTTGATGTCTTTTACTTGGTAAGCTAAATTTTCAAATTTTGTTTCTGGCATAATTAAATGATTTTAATTTAAAAATAATTGATTTTGTAAAAAATAAGTACAATCGAAAAACATTAAGCGGTTAAACCAACAACCCTCAATCCATTATGTTCAAAGTGAACAAATTGTTACTTTAAACATTGACTTTCAGGCTGAAAAGTTTTTCGCTTTCCAAAGTTTCAAGATGCAAAGGTAAAGTTTTCGGCTTAAACGCCAAATTATTCCCGCTTATTAAGCCCATATTTTCGATGAATAGGCAATTTTAAAGGATTAATCCAGTTTACTGAGGTTATGGGTACAAAATGCCAGGAAGTGCTCAAAATCTTCCTTTGAGACTTTTTCCCAAAATTCATCTTCCTGGTTGATCATGTCTTCAATGAGATTCCGATCGGGTAACTTTTCAGCCTGGTAACAGTGAACCTGGTAAAAATTGCCCATGACTTTGATTTCTTCAAAGCTTTCATAGGAATCAATTCGGAAATAAGTTTTACCATCCGGGTATCGCCTGAACACCGGGAAATCCCATTTTTCTTCCATGCAATTGAACGAGAAGGTTTGTAAAGCCTGAAACTCCATCCTTAAAAGTGCCCAGGGTGGGACTCGAACCCACACAGCCGTACTGGCCACATGGCCCTCAACCATGCGCGTCTACCAATTCCGCCACCTGGGCTTTATTTTTAAATGAAGGCTTTTTAGAGAGCCATTATGCCTTTTACCTCGGGTATTCCTACCGTTAAGTGGTCCCACCAGGACTCGAACCTGGAACCTACAGCTTAGAAGGCTGTTGCTCTATCCGGTTGAGCTATGAGACCTTTTTAGCAAAAGGGTTTGATGACTAAACTCCCCAACCAAAAGGGATTTAAACCACGCCATTCATTTAAATCAGTTGCAAATTTAGGAATATTTCCAAAACCGGAAAATGGTGGATCCCTTCCGTTTTATTGGTAAATAGGGACGGTTAAGAGCCAGGGAAATGCTTAATAAACCATTGAAATCAGGGAGTCGTTGAATAGGCCTGGTAATCCTTTACAAATTGATAAAGGTTAAAATCAGGCTGCTTTACTGCCGATTGAATGGCATTCAAAAGGGTTTCCCTATTCACATCTTTCATGCGTTCATTCTGTATTAGGCGGTAGGCTTTTTCTGTCAATAATTGGGCCTTTTTCTCACTGAAATTAAAGTTTTCCCAATGGTTTTGAATGATTTCTGCTAAATCCTCCACCCCTTCATACTTAGAAGCATTAGTGGCCATAACAGGGATCTCCCGATCAATAGTACTTTTTTCATGGACCAATTGTTTCAAGTAGTTGATAAACCGTTTAGCTTGGGGGCGGTCTGTTTTATTCACAACGAAAATATCGGCAATTTCCATTAGCCCGGATTTGATAACCTGTACCTCATCCCCGCTTTCCGGGACAGTCAAGACAAGGGTTAAATCAGCAAGACCCGCAATTTCCACTTCTGACTGGCCTACACCTACCGTCTCCACCAACACATAATCAAAACCTGCTGCTTTCATCACATCAACCACTTCAATGGCTTTAGCGGAAATCCCTCCCAAGGATCCTCGGGTAGCCAGCGAGCGAATAAAAGCATTGGGATTGTTGTAATGGTCATTCATCCTTATACGGTCACCCAATAAGGATCCATGGTTAAAAGGCGAAGTGGGGTCTATTGCTATAATTCCGATTTTTTTACCATTGCTTGTCCAATGATGGATTAAGCCGTTAATAAGCGTGCTTTTACCGGCACCCGGCGGACCGGTGAAACCAATCACAGGAACTTGTTCAGGGATTTTAAGTTGAGTGAGAAGGGGGTCGAAGCCTTCGGCTTCATTTTCTACCAAACTTATTGCTCTTGCTAAAGCCCTCAGATCACCATTAGCAAGCTTTTCTGCCAGATCAGGCTGGTTGCCCATAAGCATGTTAAACGTGGTTCCCTACATAGGCTTTAATGTCATTGACAACGGCGGGAGGAACTTGTTTTGGAAAAAGGGTTTTCCTTAAATACTCTTTAAAGCACCGTTCTTGTTCGTAGCGATCCTGGCAGTCACATTGCTGGCATTCCTTGATGTGGTCGAATACCTTTTGCTTTTCTTGTTCGGACAACTCCCCGTCTAAAAGGAGCTCAAGTTTCTCGTGAACCTCTTTACAATCCATAATAACCGATTTTAACCGTTGTATCCTTTTTTATTGGCATAGTCCTTTAATTTTTCTTTTAGCATGTTTCGAGCCCGGTGCAAGCGGGAACGAACGGTACCAATGGGTACGTCAATGATCTTAGCGATTTCTTCGTACTTAAACCCTTCAATATCGCATAGCAAAATAATTAAACGATAATCAACGGGCAAAGAGTTCAATGCTTTGGAAACTTCATCCCCAATTAAACTATCAAATACCTCTTGCCGCAGATCAATGAAACCCGTATCCTCGCTTTCATCGCCGGTGTAAAAATCTTCAAAACTTAAATGGACAGGCCGCTTGGATTTTTTCCGGTAATCATTGATGAATGTGTTCTTCAAAATCCTTAACAACCAAGCTTTCGCATTAGTGCCTTTTTGGTAATAATTGATGTATTTATAAGCGCGAAGATAGGTTTCCTGAAGCAAGTCCTTTGCTTCGTCCTCGTCATTAGTAAGGTAGTAGCCAAAATTATATAGGGAGTCAATGTGAGGCAGAAATTCGTTGTCGAAAATTTCCTGCTTCTCATCAACGGTTAAATCCTGTCTTTTTTTATCCTCATTGATGTATTCTTCGTTTTGCTCCTCTTGCTGATCCGACTGTTTTTCCTCTTCTACTTTATTTTGTATGGCTTCCTTCCTTTCGTTGGCCTTTTGTTGTTTGTTCTTGTTTTGTTCCATAAGAAGATGTTCCTTCTTTAAAAAGGTTTTTCAAAAAGATAATTTCATACACTTTTCAATAAAATTAGCCAAGAAAAGTACATATTTCCACTATCGAAGCAATTTTCAAGCCATGCTTTTGTCCTTCCTGTAAGGGACTTTCAATAAAATTAGCCATAAAAGCTATTCTATATCAGAGATTTATAGCAAAAGGGCAGAAATGAGTCAAGGAAATTAGGCCTATCGGGGAAAATTCAATTTTTCCCCTTTTCCCTCGCTAACGATTGCCCCTTCCTGGTATACCAAATGGCCATTAACAAAAGTATGGGTAACACTGGCGGGGAATGTTCTGCCCTCAAAGGGTGACCAGCCACAAGTTGAAAAAATATTTTCCTGATTGACGGGTTGCCTTTTGTTGAGGTCTACCAACAGGCAGTCCGCTTTGTAACCCTCTTTTAAAAATCCCCTTTCTTCCACTTGGTAGTTCAAAGCCGGGTTATGGCACATTTTCTCCACAATGACAGGTAACGAGATGTCTCCCTGCCGGAAGTATTCCAAAAGTAACGGGAGGTTAAACTGAATCATCGGAATACCGCCAGGAGCTTCCAAGTGAGGTTGGTTTTTTTCTTTCAGGGTATGAGGCGCATGGTCTGAAGCAATTTGATCGATAGAACCCTCTAAAAGCCCTTCCCATAAAGCTTTTCGATGTTCCGGGTTCTTGATTGCCGGAAAGCATTTGATTTTATTACCCAACCTTTCATAATCTTCCGAAGAAAAGTGTAAATGATGTACGCAAACCTCTGTAGTAATCTGTTTAGAACCTGGCCTGCCTCCTTCATTGAAAAGCGGGATTTCATCAGCGGTCGTTAAATGTAATACATGGAGACGAGTATTTTTTTCCCTTGCCAGGGAAATCGCCTTTTTAGAAGCTTCAAAACAGGCTTTGGCATCACGAATTTCAGGATGTGCTTCAATAGGAATCTCATCCCCGTATTTTTGCCGAACCTTCTTAAAATTTTCTGCAATGATGGCTTCATCTTCCGCATGGATGGCCACAAGGTGACGGGAATTCCCGAAAATTTCGCTAAGTGTCGCCTCATCATCCACAAGCATGTTGCCTGTAGAAGAGCCCATAAAAATTTTTACCCCGCATAGGTTTTCCTCATTGGCCTGCTTGATTTCTTCAAGATTATCATTGGAAGCACCGAGGTAAAAGGCATAATTGTTATATGAAAATTTGTCAGCCAACTTATGTTTTTCCCGTACACGGTCAAGCGTGGTGGCCTGGGGAATGGTGTTGGGCATTTCCATAAAGGAAGTGACACCACCCGCAACAGCAGCAGCTGATTCTGAACGAATAGTTCCTTTGTGGGTCAGACCGGGTTCCCGAAAATGCACATGGTTATCAATAATCCCCGGTAAAAGGTATTTCCCTTTGGCAGGAATTTCCTTAAAGTTACCCTGAAGGCCACTTATTGAATTGGCTATCCGGTCTATGTAGCCATTATTAAGCAAGACATCCGCGGTAAAAATTTGCCCTTCATTAACCACCAAAGCCTCCTTTATCAAAATGGGAACCGCTGATTCCATAAACCAATTAAGAATGATAAATCCCGGAACTGAAGCTACACAAGCTAATTAGGCCTTCCTATTATTATGATTCTAAAACTCCTCTTCCTCGCTTTCCGAACTTTCACTTTCCTCACCGGCACTGGCAGATTCACTTGCTTCTTCACCGCCGGCAGTCTCCCCCGACTCCTCTTCATAGTTTAACACTATTGGCATTAAAAGCATTAATACATCTTCACCATCCTCCATTTCAGCAGGCCGCAGAATACCAGGCCTATTGTGTTGGGAGAGAGAAATGGTGACATCATCCGTTTCCAGAATCGATAACATATGGATAAGGAAACTGGCATTGAAACCAATTTCTATGTCTCCTCCATCAAATTCGCAGGAAAGCCTCTCAAAACCTTCATTGGCAAAATCCAGATCCTGAGCAGTTAATTGCAGTTCACTGCCTGAAATTTTAAACCTGACCTGGTATGTGGTTTTGTTGGAAAAAATCGCAATCCTCTTTAGGGAATTCACCAATTCGGTACGATTAATTCTAAGGGTGTACGGGGCATCTTCTGGAATAGCCGCATTATAATCCGGAAACCTCTCATCTATGAGGCGGCAGATTAATTGAAATTCCCCAAATTGGAAAAGGGCATTGGTCTTATTGTAATCGACATGGACAGAAGTATCGGTTTCAGGCAATGAATTTTTCAGCAGGTTAAGGGCTTTCCTGGGCAGTATAAAGCTGTCCTCTTCTTCCGCTTGTACATCATTTCGGGTATACTTAACCAGCTTATTACCATCAGTGGATACAAACTTGAAATCCTCAGGACTCATTTTTACAAATTGCCCCATAAGCGCAGGCCTCAGCTCATCATTGCCAATGGCAAAATAAGTGGTGTTTATGGCCTTGTTTAAAATCCTTGAGTCCAATGAAACAGAGGATTTGCCTTCCACCTCGGGGAATTTAGGAAAATCTTCAGCTCCTTCACCGGATATTTTATACTTACCATTATCAGAGGTGAGCTCAATCGCATTGTTGTCAGTATCTATGGTAAAAGTTACGGGTTGTTCAGGCAGGGTCTTTAATATATCAATGATCAGTTTGGCCGGAATCGCAACACTGCCCTCTTCCTTGGCTTCCACTTGTATGGACGTCCGCATTGATACCTCTAAGTCCGTACCGGTAACCGTCAGCTTTGATTCTTGGACTTCAAATAAAAAATACTCCAATATTGGTATTACAGCCCTTGAGCTTATGACCCCGTTAATTAACTGCAATTCCTTTAGCAACGATGACGTAGAGGCAATAAATTTCATAACACCTGCATTTTAAACTTAAATTTTCAAGAATATCCACTGAGTCTTTCAATAAAGTACAAAACTAATTTATTTTTTCCGAATCAAAATCCCGAAAACTTTTCAGAATCGGCTTGATTACCATGTGCTGGAGTATTAATACTTGCCTGGGCCGATGGCTTGCTATCGCGTAATAACGTTTTGTACTACTTGCGTTAGAACCTTTTTCTTCTTTGGGCATTGATCCCGCTTCATAAAGTTCAACCCTTGTATCCGCTTTTTCCTTTCCCCTTATATTGAGCAATACACCAGGATCCACTGATTTGAGCGAGTCAAGATACTTTTTATTATCTTTTCCTTTTAAAGCCGTTTCAAACTGGATATTTTTAAACCGGACCAGGAATTTTTTGACGGCATTTAAGCTGGGATTTTTTAAAGTTTGGCCGGAAGCAGGATTTTTTATCTGAAAATTTTCTGACCCTTTTTTAGCCAGTATAAATGATGAATCCGGACGGTTTTTGTATTGAATGGCGACCTTCTTTATTTTTAAGGGATTGTAAGCCAAAACCTTCTTAGTACGCCATTTTTGGGAATCGACAAAATAACGTGAGCTCAAGTATCCGTAAAAACCAGGAATATGCGTGATATAAGGTTTTTTTTCTTCATTGTTCATCGCCATGTAAGTACCCATTTCATCGGGGGTTTGATGCCCTACAAAATAAGACCTGACCAATTCATCCTTTTTGTAAATATCAACCTGTATGTTTCTGCTAGCCAGTTCTTTAATCACATTTTCCCGTGAATTCAAGGGAACAGGACTTTTTACTTCTACTTTTTTGATAGTGGTTAATAGGGTATTGATTTTAGTTTGATTGGCCTTGTATTCCCCATTAACCTTCCAACTTCCGGCTTGGGAACGTTCAAGGGTTACTGACCCCCCGCTCATATTGGCCAATTTAATTTTATTAATAGCGGCTGTATCCTCCACTGAGAAGTTAGTGCTTTTGACACTTAAGGTGCTGTCTCGTTCTTTATTCACTACCCAGAATGCCAAACCTCCTACAATAAGCAACACCAATGAAGGCAGTATTATTTTTTTAAAAACCATGGTTTATTAATTACAAACTTTTTAACAATTGAATTTAACTACCGAATTTTTGCCTGCGAATAAAATTGTAAATAAAGCCAAAAAGGATCACAATCAACACCGGCCCTCCCAGGTTTAGTACTTGCCAGTAAAGCTTTTCTTCCTCTGCTTTGGCTTGATTCAACCTGCGAAGAGAAAAATCTTTAGCCCGCAATTTCATGAGTCCGGATTCATCTAAAAGGTAATCAATGCAATTCAAAACAAATTCCTTATTGGCAAACGTGGTATTGGCAAACCGGTCTTTACCAAGCTCATAGACCCGGTCGCGCATCTGGCTAACTTGATTTCTAATAATATCCCCGTCCGAGACCACAATCATTTTGGTGGAGGGGCTTTGGGTTTTAAGCTTGCCAAATTTCCCGGATTCTAAGGTTTTGGGTACCACCCTGTTTTTGAAGACTGAATTGAATTTCCCTTTCAGTAGTACTGCTACATTCTGGGGACCGGATCTGAATAAGCGCTTATTCATCTTATCCCGGATTTGCTGCATATTAATCCTAACCGGATGAGGCAATACCCGGGAATGATCGGATGTAGTTAGTAAAATTTCCTTTTTCACGTTTGGTGTACCGACCGTATCGATGGTATTGGCAAATCGAAACCAAACGCTGTTAAGGTTATTGGTAACGGGGTGGCTATTGTCAGGGTTAACCAAAAGGTAGTAGGGCCAGGGAATAAATTGCTTTTGACCCCTGCCGGTACGGCCGTCTCTAACCACATTTACTACGTGACTTTGTAAATCTTGTACTAAGTCCCGGTTAATCCTCACGCCGTATTTAAACAATTGATCCTTGAGGTTCAGTTTATATTTTCTGGTCATTCCAACGCCCGAACGACTCAAGCTATCCATCTCCGCCATTAAATTTTCCACGAGCCAAAACACCTTTCCTCCTCGCATGACAAACTGATCAATCCGGTATTTATCCAAAGGGGGGAATTTCTCACGGGGCTTGGCAATTACTGCCAGATCAAATTTCTGCAGTTCGCCAAATTTCAATTCCGATAATTTGATCCTTTTAACCTGATAATAATTGGACAAGGTACTCCGTATGTCCTTTGTTTGCCGCTTACCTAACTCTTTATGGTCCGTCAGAAAAGCAATCTTCTTACTTTTACCGGTTTGAAGTTTTTTTATGGTACTCATAATCCCATATTCCAAACCCACAATGGAATTATGGATTACTTTCTGAGGATTACGACCCCTTTGACTGTGTAGTATTTGAAGAGGGGCTGTTTTGTTTTTGTAGAAAAATATGGCCCCAGGAAAAATCAATTTTTGGGCACTGCCTCCTTCCTTTTGGATCTGAAGATTCACAGGATCCAAACCTTCCTTGGATAATTGCCGGTAACGCCGTCTTTTTTCTTTAGGATCTTCTACGTCACTGGGATTGATGAATTCGTATTCCAGTTTATCACCCGCATAAGCCTTCATCTCATTCAGGGTTTCCCTGGTGGATTTTTTCAATCGCCTAAAACCGGAAGGTAAATTTTCCTGACCAAGGTATATTTTGATGTAAACAACATCATCAAGGTTTTCAAGTTTTTGGATGGTAGTTTGCGAAAGGGTATAACGGTTGTCCGTGGTCAAATCCAACCTTTCATGGTAAAACCGGGCTAACACATTAATGGCTATAATTATGGTTACAATAATAACGAGCTGGATGTATGCTTGAAATTTTTGATAGGGGGCTTGCTTCATAATTTCAGCGCTTTCCTTTTTACTACCATTTTCGGCTTTCCAGAACTGTTTTGGTGAACATTAGAAAGACCACTGTCAGACTAATAAAATAAACCAAATCACGTGTATCGATAACACCACGGCTCATTGACTGGTAATGAGATTTGATGCTAATCGACTTCAGGATGGGGTCAAGCATACTTACACCTGCATATTCCCTTAACCAGGTAGTAAGGGCATAAAGGGTAAAGCAAATGAAAACGGCAATGATAAAGGAAATGATTTGGTTGTTAGTCAATGAAGAGGCAAATAACCCTATGCTCACGTAACCACCACCCAGAAATAAAAGGCCAAGGTAGGAACCCCAGGTTCCCCCGATGTCTACATTACCAACCGGGTCTGCGAGAAAATAGACCGAATAAAAGTAAATAAGCGTTGGTAAAAGCGAAAAAATAACCAATAGCAAGGCAGAAAAATATTTACCCAAGACAATGGAAAAATCCGTAATAGGCTTGGTGGTGATAATCTCAAGGGTTCCTGTACTTCTTTCTTCGGCAAAAAAGCGCATGGTAATCGCAGGAATTAAAAACATGAATACCCAGGGGGCGATTTTAAACATTTCCTCTAAAGTGGCATATCCGTATTCAAAAATGTTAACACCGGGTAAAATCCAAACAAAAAGGCCGGTAGCAGTTAGAAAAACACTAATCACAATATAGGCGATCAGAGAGCTGAAGAAAATGTTGATTTCCTTTTTCAGAATCGTTAGCATAGGGCTAATTCTTAAACATTTTCGCTTTTTGGTTGGGTTAATTCCTGGAATATTTGTTCAAGGGTTTCCGATTCTTCTGCCATTTCCAAAATGGGGTTTTGGTTAGCCACCGCAAATTCAAAAATTTTCTCGCTAAAATTTTCGCTATCATTTAAATTAGAACGCAGCAACCAGTATTGCGCTTTCGGTTTTACTTCAGTTACTCCTTCTATTTTTTCCAAGGCCTCCTCCTGGACCTCATTTTTAAACCGTACCTTGATAAACGTTTGACCAGCCATTCTATTGACCAATTTTTCAGTGGCTTCATCGGCTACCATTTGGCCGTTGCTCAGTATGATCACGCGATTGCACATAGCCTGGACTTCCTGCATGATATGAGAAGAAAGGATAACCGTCTTCTCCCGGCCTATTTCCTTTATAAGGTTGCGGATTTCAATGACTTGGTTAGGATCTAAACCGGACGTAGGTTCATCAAGTATCATTACCGGAGGATCATGAATCATGGCTTGTGCCAAACCCACCCGTTGCCGGAACCCTTTCGACAAAGCACCAATCTGTTTTTGTTTTTCCGGTTGAAGCCCTGTTAAATTGATCATTTCCCGGATACGGGCCCACTTACCTTTCTTAATACCGTACATCCCGGCTGTAAAGGATAGAAATTCTTCTACGTACATCTCATCATACAAGGGATTGTTTTCAGGAAGGTAGCCAAGCGACTGCCTTACTTCTACAGTCTGCTGGTAAATGTCTTTTCCACAGACATAAGCTTCCCCTTCGGTTGGTGCGCTATAACAAGTAAGCATTTTCATACAGGTGGATTTACCCGCACCATTCGGGCCCAGAAGCCCAACAACGCCACCTTTTTCTACCTGGAACGTGAGATGATCAACTGCGACTTGTTCACCAAAAACCTTGGTTAGGCCATTTGTTTCGATTGACAATTTAACCCCTTTTTTCAGTATAATAATCAGTATTTAACGGGCTTTTGCCATTCCTTTTAGTGGATTAAGCGGAAAAAGCAAAAAATCCTTAGCAAAAACCAGACCTTAATCGTTTATTAATGGGTTTTAAGTGACCCATGCTTAATTATTGGTTAAATTTGATCTCCATTAAAAAGCAAAACTTTATGGAAAGGGGTTTTAGTACATTGTTTAAAATTTTTTCAGGGACGGTGATGACCTTCGCGTGCAATTTTTTGGGCGTACAAGCACAAGACATGTCGATTCCCAAGGTTTATTCCAACATCACCTACAACCAGGACGGCCAAATGGGTATAAGAAGCGAAAGCGGGAATTTCTGGCCTTTGAAGAATCCTGAACCGGAATATACCCTTTCGCAAATGCGGGATAAAATTAAAGGCACCAAATCCGGTTTGGCCTTCAATTTCCAGAATTCAGACTTATCGGGCACCCTGTTTTATGGTTTTATAGACCAAAATACCTGGCGTTACCCATTGCCTGTTTTTTTCAAAAAAACCGCAGCCATTGAAAATGGAGAAGCCGCTATCAATATCAGGGATGACTTCAGCGGTAAATATGACATGGTCGGTTGGCAAGCCTCAAATAAGGGCACTTTAGGATACCGGGTTATCAACAGCAAGGGAAAGATGCTTTATGAGGGAAAGGTCACATTCGGTTTTTCAGAATCCAATGGATTTTATCGGGATACGGGAATTATGGAAGGTCCTATGTTGCAGAAAGTTTCAGAGGAGGGTGTAACGGTTATGTTTAAAACGGATTTTCCGGCTAATCCCAAGGTAATGGTAAAGGGAAAAGCTTTTTCCGGAAAAGGCAATAGCAAATATCACGAGATCCAAATCAAAGGGTTAAGTCCTGGCAAAAGTTATACTTACCAGGTTCAGATCGGGGATATTTCCCGCGAATACGAATTCCGGACAGCACCCAAAAAAGGAACCCAAAAGGCCTTCACATTTGCTTACGCCAGTGACAGCCGAGCCGGTCAGGGAGGTGGTGAAAGAAATATCAAAGGCACCAATGCCTATATCATGAAACGTATCGGAGCCCTCGCCAATCAAGAAAATGCGCAATTCTTACAATTTACCGGCGACTTGATTAACGGCTATGGTACCAACCGCTCTTCCATGAACTTAGAATATGCCAATTGGAAAAGGGCACTGGATCCATTTACACACGAAATTCCTATTTTCGTGGGTTTTGGTAACCATGAAGCCTTCTTGCACCGTTTTGATAATGGTTCCCTTTATGGGGTCACGGTAGATAAATTCCCTTTTGACAGGAATTCCGCTGAAACATTGTTCTCAGATCATTTCGCCAACCCTGAAAATGGCCCCGAAAGCGAGGACGGCACTTATTACGACCCCCAAAAAGGGGAAAAAAATTTCCCGGATTATAAAGAAACCGCTTTTCATTACCATTACGGCAATGTAGCCATGATCGTACTTAATTCGAATTATTGGTTTGCTCCATCTTTGGAGCAACATCCTGTCTCAGGTGGTAACCTCCACGGTTACATCATGGATAAGCAATTGGCTTGGTTGAAAGAAACCTTGAAGAAATACCAACAGGATAAGGGAATCGACCATATTTTTCTGACCCTCCATACCCCTTTTTTCCCAAATGGCGGCCATGTGGATGATGACATGTGGTATAACGGTCAAAACGGCCCACGGCCTCATGTCAATGGAAAGGCTGTAAAACAGGGAATCATAGAAAGAAGGGATGAAATGTTAAAATTGTTAGTCAATAAACATGAAAAGGTACGGGCTATTATAACAGGTGATGAACATAACTATAACAGGCTCCCCATTCATCAAAAAATGGAACGGTATCCAGACCCATACAAGCCAGATAAATTGCCATTAAAAGACACTTTGTGGCAAATTAATAACGGAGCAGCCGGAGCCCCTTATTATGCCCAGGAACCCACTCCATGGCAAGATGAAGTCAAAAATTTCACAACCCAGAATGCACTGGTTTTATTTCATGTAAACGGGGAATCCATCAAAGTGGAAGTTATTAATCCGGTTACGCTCGAAGTTTTTGATGAATTTACCCTTCGTTAGGAAGGTTTTTCCGGACCTTTTTTTCGTAAGGGTTTCTTTTGGAGGGAATCATAGGGGTCCAACTCCTTAAAAACGGCCCGGTTCATGCTATCGCGAACGCTTACAGCAGTCATTTTATTATCACCACCATGATTCAGAGCCAGTTTTAAGCCGTTAAATTCCTGGTAATTGTTCCAGGGTACTGAGAAAAAAGGCTTATCATGTTTTTTGGAAGGGTAATATTCCCAGAAACAAACCCGACTTGTTTCCTTACTGACGTAGACGTCATAAAAATTTTGGGGTGTAACGCCAACACTGTCAAATGATACCCTTAAAATATCTGCCTTAGTCTCAAAGGGTGTTGTGCCTTCACCTTTATATTTTAGTATCACACCTGAGTCAATCAGTTTAAAAGGCATAAAAAGCCAATAAGAATCATTGGCCCACATGCGGTAGCCTTTTTCTATATACTTCTGAATGGAATCCGGGTGGGTTACCCGCTGGGTGTCTTTAAATACCTTTCCTTCCCGGGTATTGAGGTTCATTAGTATGGTCAGGTCATCTTTTTTCCTGGTTACTCGGATATCTCCGGTTTTTTTGTCCCACATCCATCGCCGGGCATCAAAAAATACCCAATTTAAATATCTCGCATTTTTCCAGGCCTCGTAACCACCGGAACTATCTATGACCCGCAATGCAATTTTTACGGCCTTTTTATCCGAATGTTCCTTTTTTTGCTCATAAACCTTCTTAAATAATGGCGTCTGTGTTAAATCTTTGGATTGGTTGCCACAGCTTATTAAGCCTGCCATTAGGCCTATAAGCATTAAAAAATTCCGCATCTGATCACCTTTAATTTTTTAAAACTTTTGGCAAAGTTAGCCTTTTTAACCTTTAAATTTCTTCTAACCCTTGGTTAGAAATTAGTAAAAAAGGGTAAAAAGTTTCATTTTAGGTTATTGGTTTATTGGCGTATGGTGGGCATTTCCCTATTTGATCCTTAGTCATTTTCAAAAGTTTATGGTAAACGGTGTGCCAGAAAAATTGGGGTTAATCATTATCCTATGATAGCGCCATTCTACCTTATCCGCTTACTCCTTAGCCATAAATTGGTTGAAGACCAAGTGGTTTTTCTTACTTTTGCAAGTTCCTGTTAAATTAAATATGTAATAATGAGAGTTTCTTTGGTAATTTTAGCCTGCGTGGCTTTGGGTGGTATTATGTTTAAGGGGTGCCAATCAAGTAAATCTGTTAGCAGCAATGACCTTGCAAATCAGGCTGATAGTATCCAATCCGTTAATGACAGCATTAGTTACGTGCTTGGAAAAAATATGTATCAAAATTTTAAAAAGCGGGATGTACAAATTAATGAAAAACTAATGGCAAAAGGTTTGTTAGATGCTGCCAATTCAAATGACAC
>CAZJWK010000009.1:17274-47625 GCA_964549595.1 uncultured Sphingobacteriales bacterium
GCATGCCAAAACAAAAGAGTAGGAATAAGGCAAAAAACCCTGAACCTTCCATTTACAGGTATTTTATCCTTAACAAGCCTTACGGCGTTGTCTCTCAATTTACCGACCCCGTTAAAAAAAACAAAAAACTAAGATGGGTGTACGAATTTCCTAAGGGAGTTTACCCCATTGGACGATTGGACAAGGATAGTGAGGGCCTTTTAATTTTGACCAATGACCGGTTTCTGCATCAAAAGCTATTGCACCCGGAAAATGCCCATGAAAGGGAATATTGGGTCCAGGTCCATGGGGGAGTGAATAAAAAATCCCTTGAACAATTGGAAGCAGGGGTAACCATTTCTGTGGAAAAACAAGAGCATCTTGCAAAGGCAAAAAAAGCTGAATGGTTAGATCCCCAGCCAAATATTTCCCCAAGAAATCCACCTATTAGTCCCAGAGGTCCTTATCCGGTTCCCTGGATCAAATTGGTTTTAACCGAAGGCAAATTCCGACAGGTAAGAAAAATGACCGCGATGGCAGGCTTACCCACACTTCGTTTAATACGAAAAAGGATTGCAGGTTTAAAAATCAATTTTAATGAAATGGCTTTCGGAGAGGTAAAAGAGTTAAGCCGTGGGCAGATTTACGAAAGCCTTTTCGGGGAAAAAGGCACTTGAAAAAGATAAATTTATACCCCTGAATTCGGAAAATCAAAATAGCAAGTAGTTACCTTTTATGCTGTTATTTTTTGATTGGCCAACTTTTCGTAAAAACCCATCAAATCTTTTACAATCCGTTGATTGGTGTAGCGTTCCCGAACTAATTCAATGGCATTTTGCCCAATTCGAAAAACCTCATCTTTATTAGCCAGGCAATCCAATATTTTTTGGATGAAGGTTTTTTTATCA
Organism: uncultured Sphingobacteriales bacterium; assembly: GCA_964549595.1. Classification (GTDB taxonomy): domain Bacteria; phylum Bacteroidota; class Bacteroidia; order CAILMK01; family CAYYUA01; genus CAZQQN01. The sequence continues at coordinate 18,162 of CAZJWK010000009.1, forward strand.
TCGGCAATGAGAATGTTTTTTCCGTCCTCATAGTGGATACCCTCGGCCCCGATAGAGGTTGAAATGACACATTTACCCATTGCCATGCCCTCCAATATTTTTAAACGCATTCCACTGCCAGAAAGCAGAGGAACTACCATAATGGCTTTGGCATTCATAAAATCAAGGGCGTTTTCAACTTCTCCGATCATTTGCACATTTTGGGAACGATACTTCCGGAAATGTTCCGGCATATTCCTTCCCGCCACAAAAAATCGGCATTCGGGGTTGTACTGGTAAATTTCGGGCCAAATTTGGTTCAGGAACCAATTAACGGCCTCCTGGTTAGGCATCCAATCCAAGGAACCCAAATGAAAAAGGGTGGGAAATTCCACATGGTTAAAGGAAGGGTTATAATCCTCCAAATTAACACCGGCTGTGGTTAAATGCTTCGGCACATTTGGGCTGTATTGGTTGATTATTTTCCAGTCATGGTTTGAGATTGGCAGTATGGCATCAAATTCCGGGAATTTATTGGTTTCGTAATTTTTTAAACGTTTGGCTAAAAGCCTTAAATACCATTTTTTGGGGCCGGGTTTAGCCACTTCGCCCAAACGTTCCCAAATAAGGTATTCGATATTATGAGCCCGAAAAATGACCTTTGCATCGGAGTATTGCCTTATGGTATCCAGGTACATGGCCACATAAATACTATCCAGGTGGATAATATCAAAAGCCTTTTCTTTTAAAATTTGGGCTAACTTTTTTCTTACCGCTTGGGATCTAAACCGTTCCACGTTGTAGGACTTTTTCGAAAACAAGTTTAAAAAGGCCCCCCACGGACTGATATTGGTATCTAAGTCTACGGTTCTGATGTCCGCTAAACTCGTAAACTCTGTCGGTAAGACTTCAGGATCCCTATGATGTTTTAAAGTGTTAAAGGCTAAAACGGTGAGGTCATTGCCTAACTCATGATAACATTTGACAAAATTGTAAATGCCAATGGCACCTCCATCCTTAGGTGGGTAGGGGATTCGGTTACAAATTTGTAAAATGCGCATTCAACTCCAGAATTTTGCGGTGCAAAGCTAAGGAAAGCGGCTTAATAATTTTTTAATGTTTGAAGAATAAATCAATGTTAGCCTGCATTACGAGAATCAGTCATACTCCTGCCAAAACCTAATGAAGCTTGAATTTTTTTGAGAATTTGGATATAGGTAGTTTTAGCAAATAGACTGGAGTCCGTATTGGCAAGGAAAAGAAAGATGATCCCTACAGGAAAAAGTACCAGAACAGGAAGCCAAATTCCTAACCACGGATCCAACCTGTGCCCTTCTGCTAATTTTTCCCCCGTGATTGAAAGTACGTGGTAAACCAGGAATAAAATGATAGAAACCAATGCAGGCATACCCAAACCGCCCTTCCGGATGATGGCCCCTAATGGAGCACCAATAAAGAACAATATAATGCAGGCAAAAGAAAGTGTAAATTTTTTATGCCAGGCCATTTTATATTCGGCAATTTTTTCCTTTAATCCCCCAACATTAGGTGCATGGACATTCAAAACCCCTTTGGTTGACCGGGCTAATTTTTCCGCCCTTTCAAGAATTTTTTTTCGTTTTTGAGGGGCAAAATTGGCAATGAAAGGCGTACTATCTAAAGAAGCTTCTGCATTGGGCTTTTGGAAAAAAGCGCTATCCCTTAAATAATTAAAATAGGGCTCTAAATAATCCCTCATTTTTTTCCGGTTGTCATGGAGGTCATTTTGGAAAGTGTCGATATAAAGGCTGAGCTGGTTGACATTTAACATTTGAAAATGATGCTTAAAAAGCGCTTCTTTGGTCCGGTTCATTTTAAATCCGGATATGTCGAAGCGCATGGTATACTCCTCAAATCTCATCCGCATATGGGGAAAATATTGGTCTTTGCTCGAACCTTGTTCAAGGTCTTCGTATCGTTGGCCGTCAAATAACTTTAAAATGAGGTAATTTTTATCTTTAGTGGTATACATTTTCCCACTCTTAGCCCTTAGCACGATATTATTCGCTTTATCACCTGTATGATCATATATTAGTATATCCTTCAAGGTTCCTTGATCTACATTCTTTTTCTTGACCCGAATGACATAACCTTTGATTTTGTCATAAAACACCCCTTCTTTTAAATCCAATGCCGGTTTTTGTTTCCGGACATCCCATAAAAGGGAACCGAACTTCAAGTTGGCCTTAGGAATAATAATATTGGAGAAAAAGAAAGCACCTATAGCAATCAGCACCACTATTATGATAAGCGGCTTCATTACTCTAAACAAAGATATTCCGGCAGATTTAAAGGCCATTAACTCTTGGTTCTCTGCTAAGTTACCAAAGGTCATCATGGAAGAGAGAAGCAAAGAAAGGGGTAAGGCCAGGGGTATAAAACTGGCTGAAGCAAAGAATAGCAATTTGGCAATAATAAGGGCATCCAGGCCCTTTCCGACCATTTCGTCTACGTACTTCCATAAAAATTGCATCAAAATGAGGAACAAACAGACAAAAAAAGTGGCAATAAAAGGGCCTATAAAGGACTTTAAGGTTAGTTTGTAAAGTTTATTCACCAGCTTTTTCGCTTAAAATGGCTTTTAAAAATTAAAATTTGACGCTAAAATTTGTACCGCCCGTTCGGACAAAAAAACAAAAACAGGCATTCTTTTTTAACAATTAAGGCATTTAAAAATTCTTTTACAAAACAAAATGCATGCAAAATAAGGAAATAACTTTGACGGCAAAGGAATTAGAAGTTTTGAAGGATAGAACCTTTTTAAAGGTAAAACAAGAAGCCACAGAAAAAATAGTCAATTTGTTCTCTGAGCTTCGCCACCATATTGATGAAATTTGGCAGCAAAAAGCCTGGGAAAATGCAATCCCTTGTCAAAAAAATGATGTAAAAATCTCCAAAGGGGAAAATTACAGGCAATTGCCTTATGTCATGCTGGATTATCCCCGAAAATTTACCCGTGAAGATATTTTTGCTTTCAGAAGCATGTTCTGGTGGGGACATTTTTTTAGTTTTACGCTACACTTGCAGGGTAAATCATTAGAACAAAACCGCCCAACATTGGCTTTAGCCTTAAAAAACATGCCCTCTGAAACGGACTTTTTTCTTTGTGTGGCTGAAAAACCATGGGAATATCACTATAAAACGGATAACTACAAACCCCTGGCCTCGATGAGCCATTCGGAAATTGAAGCTGAATTACACCGAAAAAACTTTGTCAAGATTAGTAGTTGGATACCTATCACTGCAGACACACAGCAAGTAATCCAAACCGGGAAGCAAAAATTTCAAGACCTAATGGCACTTATTCTGGATTCTTGAATTTACCCGCCTATTGTTCCTTTAAGCTGCTCAATAATGGATTCCCACATCAATTTGGCTTCCTCAATTTCGTTTTCCTCATCAAAATCCGAAACTATAATGGAGGTGTCTCCCGTCAAATCATCTTTTTCTATCTGAAAGGTTAAAAACTCCTCCTTATCTCTTTCAATCCATTTGTATTTAACCAATTTGTTGGGTTTGGACTGGATAAGCTGAGCCTTTTCCGTACTTCCTTCCCAAATAAAATCATAGGTTTCGCCATTCACGTTTACATCCTCTGCAAACCAAGAGGCCAGTCCACTTGGATCTAAAAGGTAATTGTAAACCAATTCTGGTTTTGCGCGGACCGGAAATTCAACGTTGTATTCTTTTCTTCCGCTCATAGCCCTTTTTTATTTTAAGTTAGATGCTTATTAATCTACTGCAATAAAACAAAAAATTATGTATTTCGAACAAATTTTAATTACTTTTAAAAAGAGAAAAAAGAATGTGGTTTCAAGGCTTTGCAATCAAAGTTTCTCCTCCGTAAACCTGGTCCCCGAGCTCTACTTTTATAGAAAAATCCAGAGGAATGAATAAGTCCATTCTGGACCCGAACTTGATGAAGCCCAACTCATCACCTTTTTCCAGGTAATCCCCCTTTTGGTGGTAAAATTTAATGCGCCTGGCCACCACACCTGCAATCTGCCGAAATAAGAACTTACCCAAATGGGTATTCTCTATACCGATGGAATTCCTTTCATTCAATTCAGAGGACTTTGGTTGGTAAGCCGCCCAATATTTTCCCGGATGATAACGGTAATAGCTTAATTTACCGGAAATCGGAACTTTGTTTAGGTGAACATCCCATGGAGACATGAAAATAGAAACTTGAATGCTTTTTTCATGGAGGAATTCATCTTCAAACACTTGTTCCTTAACCACAACTTTTCCATCTGCAGGTGAAACAATCCCTTTGGGATCTGAAGGAAGGGTTCTTTTAGGATTCCGAAAAAATTGGAGGAAAAAGGCAAGGAGGATCAAAGACAGGGGCAATGATACGGACAAAAGCCCACTGGAAAAAAATAAAAAAATTAACCCATTGACTAAAAGCAGAACAACCCCCAAACTTAAAACAAAAATTCGGCCTTCCGAATGAATCCGCATTAAAATACTCCCCTTAAATTTATGGTCTTAGCGATCTTATCCATAGCAACGATATAGGCGGCCAAGCGCCAATTAACGCCGTATTGTTTGGCGGTGTTATAAACCTGGTCGAAAGCACTTAACATAAAACGGTCTGCCCTTCTGTTAACCCGTTCCCTGGTCCAGAAAAAACCTAAGCGATTTTGAACCCATTCAAAATAGGAAACCGTCACACCCCCTGCATTGGCAAGAATATCAGGCACCACCTCAACCCCATTTTCGTTGAGGATATTGTCCGCACTCGATGAAGTGGGGCCATTAGCTCCTTCTACGATTAACCGGGCTTTAACATCAGCGGCATTTTTTTTGGTGATTTGGTCTTCACTGGCTGCCGGGACCAATAAATCAGTTTCCAGAGTCAGTAAAGTATCAGGTGAAATTTCCTCCCCATCTGGGAAATCTTTTAAGCTAAAATTGTTATTATGAGCGTATTCAATGGCTTTGTCTATATCTATACCGTTTTCATTGTAAAAAGCACCATTGATGTCGGAAATGGCAATAATTTTTACGCCCAACTTTGCTAATAATTGGGCAGAGATTGAGCCTACATTGCCAAATCCCTGAATTACGGCTGTGGCATTTTTGGGATTGATATTCAGCCTTTCCATAGCAGCCCTGGCACAAACCATGACACCCCGCCCCGTTGCCTCATAACGACCAAGGGAACCACCTAATACCAAAGGCTTCCCTGTAACAATGGATGGAATGGAATAGCCGACTCTTCTGGAATAAGAATCGAGGAACCAGGCCATTATTTGCGGATCTGTCCCCATATCCGGAGCAGGAATATCTTTTTCAGGTCCTACGACATCACCTAAAGCGACCGCGTAGGCACGGGTCAATTGTTCCAATTCTCTTTTGGACATTTTTTTGGGATCGCATCTTACACCTCCCTTAGCGCCACCAAAAGGAATCTGAACCACAGCGCATTTTAAACTCATCCATGTGGCTAAAGCCCTGACTTCATCCATATTCACCTCCGGGGAAAAGCGAATGCCTCCCTTGGAAGGGCCCAGGTAAGCCGAATGGATTACCCGGATTCCTTCATAAATAGCCCCCGATCCATCATCATGGTTAAGGCTCAAATTCACTTTCACCTCTTTAGCAGGGTATTTTAGCATGTTGTAGGTTTGCTCATCAATGCCAAGAATATTGGCGGCTTCATCAAAGCGAGACATCATTGAATCCAGGGGGTTATCCTGATCCTTTATAGGGGCTGGTTCGATAAATGGCATGAACCTTCTTCTATTATTTTTCCGCAAATTTAAATTTTGGCGATAAGAAAAAGCTTCTTAAAAGCACCTTTTCTTCCTTACCAGAATGGACGCATTTTATGAGAATAAATAAATATAGCAACAGACAAAAGGCATGGCAAAAAGAAAGGCATCAAAACGATCCAGGATACCGCCATGACCCGGCAGAATATGGCCTGAATCCTTTACCCCCTTTTCTCTTTTGATAAAGGATTCAAACAGGTCCCCAAAAATTCCTGCCGTACTAATAATTAAGCCTATAACTACCCCATGTAACGGGGAAATAGCCGTAATTAAAACAGCAATCAGTCCTCCTGCGATCCCTGAGAAAATTATCCCCGCCAAAGCCCCTTCCCATGTTTTTTGTGGAGAAACACTTTCCATTAAGGGTATTTTCCCTAAATTAGAGCCCGTTAAATAAGCAACAATATCGTTAACCCAGATCAAAATAACGGGAAACAGTACTAACTTAAAGTGGTAGTCCCCTGTTTTGTAGCCTATCAAGGCAAAACTGGCCAACGGCACTGTGATAAAAAACCAACTAAGGATGAGAATCCCAAGGTTATTCAATATTGCTTTCTGTGGAATAAATAGGGAGCTTATAAAAGCCACAAAGATAAGCGGTATTGGTAAAAAAAGCCATTTGAGGGGTAACCATTCGTTTAAATGCAGAAAAAGACCGGCAAGGGTAGTTATTCCGATCAACAATCCCCAGAAATGAAAATAGGGTTTACCCGATTTTTCGGCCAAATTAAAGAACTCGAAAACCCCTATGACCTGGATGGTTAAGACCAGCAAGAAAAACGTAATGGGACCGAGTAATACCGTGCCGATCACCAGGATCCCGAAAAGCATTCCGGAAAGGGTCCTTTTGACGAACAAGGTCATAAATCCCTTTTTAGGATGATGCGTTCAGCCTCTTCTGCATGATCCGGGTTTACGTAAAGCTCTATTTCGCCGAAAACCTGGTAGGAGGAATCCTTTTTATCCAGTATGACTGCCGGAATTTCTTCATTTTCCAGAGCCCCTTTTACAATTTCAGCTTTTTGACGAAGGGTGGTGGTATAGATTTTACGCCATCCTTGTTTTTCCTTATCGTCCGGACCCATGAGGTTTTTATTTATACGACTAAGGTAGAAAAATATTAGGGCTCCGATCAGAAAACTAAAAATGGCCGTTAAACCAGGATATTCCATATTGATTGGTTCATTGATTGAAGCTTCTACTACATTTCTTTGTTCGAGATAAGCCATCATTACCCCGGAGAAATTATTTAAAAAATGCGCAAAAATAGGGATCCAAATACTTCCGGTGACGTAAAGCAAGTACCCGAAAAACAACCCAAGGAATAAACGAGGGAGGAAACCATAAAATTGCATGTGGAAAGCGCTGAATAAAAATGCAGCCAAAAAAATGGCTAAATGCACTTTACCAAACCATTGGTAAAGCATCCGCTGGATCAATCCCCGGAAAAAAATCTCTTCGGTTACGGCTGCTGTAATGGCTATAACAAGGATATTAAAGATTAAATCCGTCCATTCGTCCATTTGGAGAAAAGCCTCTATCAGCCCCTGGTTATCGGCCTGGGCTTTTTTCATCCAATCTTCTATAAACTTCATGCTGGAAGGTAAATTCAGTTCTTTGTTGAATTGGATTAGCCATTCCGTAAAGGGATAAAAAGCCGCTAAAGCAAAGGTGACCAGGAAAAAGTTAGCTGCCTTGCCCGGGGAATTCAAACTAAGGTATTTGATCACTTTTTCCCTGAAAAATAGCGGGACCAAAATGGCAGGCAGCAAAAAAATTCCAATAGCCGTGAAGAACTGAGAAATTTTTAAAGCATTGATTTCCTTTTTACTAAGATCACCAGTGGCATAGTTGGCAAGGTCCTGGAAGTTGAGATCCAATAACATACTGGAAAGGGCTATACCTGCAAACGAGAAGACCACCGCAGACGTTAGCGTGACACCGAAAAGAATAAGTACTTGAGAGAGTTTTTCGCGCCAGTCCGGGTGTCGCTGTATAGGTTTGATGTTCCCCATTGACTTCCTTTAATTTTGAAACACAAAAATCCGATTCAAATTGGTAAAAATACAAAATTTAACCCTTGGAGAATTCCCACTTTTGGTTGCTCCCATGGAGGACGTTAGTGATCCGCCATTTCGGTCACTTTGTAAGGAATACGGGGCTGATATGGTGTTTACAGAATTCATTTCTTCAGAAGGTTTGATTCGTCAGGCAGGGCAAAGCACGAAAAAACTTGATATTTTTGAAAACGAGCGTCCTACTGGTATCCAGATTTTCGGTAGTGAGATGGAAAGTATGAAACAGGCTACTAAAATAGCAGAACAGGCTAATCCCGAGGTTATCGATATTAATTACGGTTGCCCTGTTAAGAATGTAGTCTGTAAAGGTGCCGGTGCTGCCATCTTGAAAGATGTTCCGAAAATGGTCAAATTGACAAGGGAAATTGTAAAAAGTACTAACCTGCCTGTCACCGTAAAGACCCGGCTTGGCTGGGACGAAGAAACAAAATACATTAAAGAGGTAGCAGAGCGGTTACAGGACATAGGAATTCAAGCACTCAGCATTCATGGGCGAACCCGTGTTCAGATGTACAAAGGGGAAGCTGATTGGAGCCTAATAGGGCGAATTAAAGAAAATCCCCGAATCAAAATGCCCATCTTTGGAAATGGGGATGTAGACAGTCCTCAAAAGGCATTGGAAATGAAAAACCGGTATGGTATTGATGGCATTATGATTGGCAGGTCCGCCATTGGGCAGCCATGGATTTTCCGGGACATAAAGCACTACCTGGAAACCGGTGAAATTTTAGAAGCTCCGGATGTGTATGAGCGGGTTAGAATCTGCAAAAAACACCTTTCAGAGTCTATAAAATGGAAAGGTGAGAGACAGGGCATAAAAGAAATGAGGCGGCATTACCAAAATTATTTCAAAAACTACCCCAACTTTAAGCCGTTTCGTTCTACACTGGTACAATCCGAAGAACCTGGCTTAATTTATGACACCCTTGACCAAGTAAAGGCGTATTACTCAGGGGAAGCAAAAGTGGTTTCTTAAAAAAGTTATTCAGCCTTCTCAAGGCGTAAACCCACATTCATAATGCCGGGCAGGGTATCTTTCCGCATCAGGTGGTTTATTCTAAAGGTATGGTTTCCCAGATGCCGGAATTTAGCCTTTTTACTTATCCGGTATCTATGGTCATAAATATCTCCTAATCCTTGTCCTAACCATTGGCCTTTTTTATTGGCAAGCTTAAAATTCATCTTGGATTTCGAGGTCTGGTTATCCGGCCCTACGGTTTTAAAAAGAAGCCATATATTTCGGTAGGGATAATTGATCTTGTTCCGTAGGTTCAAGTAAATGTTGTAATGGCTATTCGTGTCCTGAATGTTTACCTGGTAGGTTATCGTATCCTTATGCAACCATTGATGATCCTTCACTGGCCGGTATTCCTCGAATATGCGGCTGTTATCACAGCCATAAGCGCAGAAGAGCAGAAGAATTGTGGAAAATAAGAAACGGAACACAGATTATGGATTTTAATTTTTTCGGTTTCTCGGCTTACCTGGATTTTGCTGATTTTGACCTTTCTTGTTTTGACCCTGCTCCTTTTGTCTTTGATTACTGCTTTTGCGGTTAGGTGATGATTCTTTTTGTTGCCGGTCTCTATTTTTTTGACGGTTTTCTTGCGGCCTCTGTTTTTTGCCTTGCCTTGGCTTTTTCTTCTTTTCGTCAAAGCGGTTAACGCTGTCCTCTCCTTCTGCATCCCTGAATGCATGGACTTCTTCTTCCTCGGGTTTAGGTGTTTCAGCCACAGTTAAGTCATCAAGGTCCATGGGTTTTTCACCCTGCTTGTTCATTTCAATTATTTCATTGGCCTTTTCCACCTTAAGTTGATAAGTTTTGGTATTTTGCTCATCATCGGGGTAATAGAACCAGATCATCCGTTTCAGGATATCCATCTTAAAAACCTTGCCCTGCCCTTTTTGAGTCTCCAGTACAGTATCCTCCCCCGGAAAATCTTCCAAAGCCTCTAAATAAGTTTCCAATTCGTAATTAAGGCAACACTTTAATCGCCCGCATTGCCCGGAAAGCTTTAAGGGATTCAAAAAAAGGTTTTGGTATTTGGCTGCCACAGTAGGGACTGCGTTAAATTCCGTTAACCAGGTGGAGCAACACAATTCCCGGCCACAATCACCTATCCCGCCAATCCGGCCTGCCTCCTGGCGAAGACCGATTTGCTTCATCTCCACTTTCACCTTGAATTGCTTTCCCAGCAATTTGATCAATTCCCGGTAATCCACACGCCCATCGGCTGTATAGTAAAAGGTTGCCTTGCGGTTGTCCCCCTGGTATTCGACATCGCTGACTTTCATGACAAGACCCATTTCTTTGACTAAGCGGCGGGTTTCAAACATGGTAGGCAATTCCCGCTGCTTAGCCTTTTGGTAAGTCTCTAAATCATTTTCACCAGGTTTACGCAGGATTTTGGGAAGGTCTTCATCCTCACTGATACCCTTTTTCTTCATCTGGAGTTTAACCAGTTCTCCTTTCATGGTGACGGTACCAACGTCATAACCTGTATCGGTCTCAACCACCACACGATCCCCTGTTTCCAAATCCAAACCACGGTTGTTGGAATAAATACCCTTACGGGTGGCTTTGAACTGGACTTCTACTTTTGGGCTTATGAGTTCATCATCTTCAAAATATACATTTGCCAGCCAGTCATGAACGTCCAGCATATTACCGCAGGCCCCGTTGTTTTTGCAGCCGGGGTGTATTCCATCTTTATATTTCAGGCTATTTTCACAGCTATTGCATCCCATAGAAAGCTCCTTTTTTATGACACAAGAAGCAAGTGCTGAAAACACAAGGGGATGGTTTTAAGGAAATTGAAGGCAGCTTTAGCTTTTGAGAATATAACGAATCCCGGATGAAAGTTTAAAGGGAAGTTTCGCTAAGGAATTTATGCAGGTCATTATAAACAAAAGCTTAGGTTTATTTGCATTCAATGAATTCAAATCCGTACTAACTAACCATCCATTAGACCTTCTATTTCAGCACCTCACTTTTTACCAAAAAATGGTTTATCTGCAAAGATAAATTAAAGAAAACAATTTTTGAACTCGCATTTCGCTCAATGTAATAATGCGCTTTATTCATGGCGTCATAGATCCGCACAAAAGTTTCTTCGGTCACAAAAGTAGCGAAACTTTCTGTAAACGGTATATCTTCCTCTTTTAACCGTCTGCCCTCTTTCAAGCCCTGACCGAAAAGGAAAAGCTCTTCAAGCATCTGAAGGGCAAAACTCAGGAAATTCTTCTGTTCCTCCCTGCCCTTTGCGGCGATTTGGTTAGTCCACTGGACCATTTCCGGACCATTTTTTCGGTAGCAGTGGCGCATCCATTGTATGAATTGAGTAGAAAATTCTGATTCGCCGGATTTTGCGAGCCTACGGGCGGTTCGGTAATTGCCGTCAGCAAGTTGGGCAATTTCCAGGGCTTCGGCTTCATTAAGGCTCATCTGAGCTTGCAATGAATCACTGATTTCTTTTGCATCCAAAGGGGGTATACGAACTAATTGAGCCCGTGAAAGGATGGTGTTTAGGATCAATTCCGAATTTTCAGCCACCAAAATAAAGTAAGTATCCGGTGAAGGCTCCTCCAGAATCTTTAGTAAGGCATTGCCTTCCTTACCCAACCTTTCCGGCAACCACAAAATCATAACTTTTTTACCCCCTTCAAAAGACTTCAGGGAAAGTTTTTTTATGATCTCCCGGCAATCTTTAACCGCAATGTTGCCTTGGCTATTTCCGGCTTGAATGGTTTGTAACCAATCATAGTAATTCATGTAAGGGCTTTCGATAACTGCTTGACGCCATTCCTTTATAAATTCATCACTAACATTGTCCCTATCTGATTGATTGACGACCGGAAAAGTAAAATGTACATCTGGATGAATAAGTTTCTGAACTTTATGGCAGGCATCACATTCCCCACAAGCATCCTTATTGGTAGGATTTTCGCAAACCAGGTATTGCGTAAACGCGAGGGCTAATGGTAAACCTCCTGCTCCTTCCGGTGCCAAAAACAGTTGGGTATTACTGACCTTCCCGCTTCTAATACTTTTGATTAATTTTTGCTTAATTCGGTCCTGACCTACTACTTCGGAGAATAGCATGAAATTTTGGAAATTTTCGCATCGCAAATAAATAAAATTTCAATGGCCTTTCCGGGGTTTTAAATTAAAAGGCGGGAATTTTTTCAAGCACTTCTTTTCTAAGGGATTGTTGATCCTTAATATTCTCCTCTTTGTCAAATTGAATCTCTAAAATAAATGGCCCTTCCGTTTTGGTTTTCGATTCCTTTAGTCCTTCATCTAAAGAAGACCAATCATTGGCCGAATGATAATGGCATTGATGCTGTCTTGCAGTTTCTTCAAAACTCAAGGAATGGGCTGATGCAAAGTAAGACTCCAATTCAGGTTGGGCTTTAGCACCTTCCAGGGTTCGGAAAATCCCTCCACCGCCATTGTTTAAAATGATAATCTGCAAATTAGTAGGTAAATTTTCTTGCCACAGGGCATTTCGGTCATACATGAAAGCCAGGTCACCAAGGATTACTGTTACGGTTTGGTCACTAATCAATGAATGCCCCATGGCAGTGCTTAAAACTCCATCTATCCCACTTGTTCCGCGATTGGCAAAAACTTGAACGCTTTCTGACAAATTTTTACTTGACACCCCAATAAATTGGGCATGGCGAACTGGTTGACTATTTCCCAAATATAAAATGCCACCCTGTTCAATGCTATTCAGGCAATTCTGAAAAACCCTCACCTCTGAAAAGGTATCTTTTTGATCAAGTAGGGTTTTGAGGTTTCCTTCTAAAGCTTCTTCAGATTTTAACCAAAGATGCTGGTAATCATTTTGGTCTTTCGGCCAAAAGCCACCGCCGATGTCCTGGAAAAAGGTTTCAGGGCTTGTGGGTATGATTTTGGTTAAGGATTGAAATATATCCGGTGCTGTACCCGAAGCGGAAATATGCCAATGGTTATTGGGCTTAAATCTTCTGAAATACTCTTTCAAAGCCTTGCTAACCATTGGACCTCCTACTGATATCAGGAGCTCCGGGGATAAACCTGGATTATTATCATTTAAGGCTTTCGAAAAGTGTAAATCAGCATGAGGTATGGCTTCTTCGATGGCATGGCAATTGGAAACCGGATCAACGATCAATATGGCACGTGTCCGGTAGATAAAATCCCGAATTGCCTTCACCAAAACTTCGTTCGGAGGGTACAGCCCCACCATCACGGCAATACTTTGATAGGATTTTATTTCCTGCATTAGCATGCTTTGGGTAACCCCCCCTAAGGCTTTTTTGGTTTTTTCCTTTTTGAATACCAGGCCTTGAGAATCAGGTTCCGGTAAATCAAAACCTTCAGGATAAAGGGGCTCGTGAAAAGGGGCATTGATCTGGACAGGACCCGGTATTACTGATGTTGCAACATCAATGGCTTCATTCAATTGGCGGTAAATTTGCCATTGGTAGTTTTCCTTTTCCGGGGAATCAGGAAAAGTGAAAGAAGCTTTGACGTTTGGCCCATAAAGGTTTTCCTGAAAGATGGTTTGATTTTCTCCCTGCGTTATCCACTCGGGAGGGCGGTCCGCTGTAAAAGCTATTAAAGGGACTTCTTGCCAAAAAGCTTCAGCAATAGCCGGTGCATAGTTCAAAGCAGCAGTACCTGAAGTACAGATTAACCCAACTGGTTGATTCAACGCTTTGGCCATTCCAAGGGCTTTAAAAGCCGCAGCCCTTTCGTCAGTAATCGTGTAAGTTTTAATATTGGGATGCCTTAAAAAAACCAAGGCTAAGATGGCTGAGCGGGAGCCTGGTGATAGAATGAAATGGGTAATTCCCTTTTGATAACAAACTTCCGATACATTTACAAAAACCTGGTAAATGTTGAATAACCCATTATTTGCCATATGAGGTTTTATTCCTGAAGCACATCAAGCAACGTTCTCATCTTTTCTTCTGTTTCCTGGTGTTCTTCTTCAGATTTTGAGCCTTTTACAATGCCAGCACCGGCGTAGATGCAAGCTTCTTCTTTATGGATTTCCATACACCTTAAATTCACAAATAATTTACTAACCTCATGGAAATAGACAGGTCCCAAAAACCCTGCGTACAATTGCCTGTCAAAAGGTTCTTCGTTCCTGATAAATATTTGTGTCACGTTATACGGATACCCACCCACAGCCGGGGTGGGGTGTAGGCATTTGAGGAGAGTTATCCAATGCTCATCAGTTTGGCCATTTAAATGGGATTCATATTGCGTTTTAAGGTGTTTTAATTGTCCTGCCTCCACGGTTTTGGGCCCTGTTTTTTCATAATCAATCGCCAGGTTCTCAAAACAGTTTTCGATGTATTGACTAACCAGGTTTTGTTCTTGTTTTTCCTTTTCGCCAAAATCAACTTCTTCCTCATTGGCTTTTGTTCCCGCTATGGCCTCAGTCTGAACCGTACTATGATCAAAAGCAAGTAATAGTTCCGGAGTGGCTCCCACCCATGTACCATACTGCGGAGTGCTGAGTAAGTAAACAAATGCATCCGGATAAGTCCTCTCTAACTGGTAAAAATACGTTAGAAGTTCAAAATTTTCTGGTAGCTGATAATGTTTTTTGTTAGCTAATACGACCTTATCAAAAGATCCGGCCTTTATTTGTTCAATGCCGTAACGGACCATTTTCTTATAAGTATCTTTTTCCGGCCCTTCATTTTGCTTTTCTCTTATATGCCAGGGTATAAAGGAATGAGTCCCTTCTTCAATGGGAAACACTTCGGAAGGCTCAATAGACAAAATACCATTCCGGTTATTAAAAGGGGCTATTAAAAAAGCATTTTTCTGTTTCAAGCTTTCAATCGATTTTACCTCACATGAACCATATACCAAGTGGATATTTTGTTCCCCCGGAAGCCTGTATAAGGTCAATCCAAAATTGTTGGATAGGGCAGCTTTTATATAGGGCGGTAAATCTGCTTTATTTCGTGCTTCCTTGTGGTTTATAATAGGCATTGCCTGCTATTTTAGCCTTAAAGATTTTCCCCGATTTTTACAAAATTACAAAATGGTTGAACCTTGGGAATGAGAAAGTGGATTTGCCTTTAAAGGGTAGCAAAAAAAAGGCCGGTTTATCACTTAAACCGGCCCTTGCTATTTTAAAAAGTTTTTTAATCCCCTACTGACCCTGTTGCATTTGGGGTTTTCTTTGGCCACCTTCTTGCATATCCCTCATTTTATTTTGAAGGCTTTTGCTTTGACGCACTGCACGAGAAATCCTTCGATATTCTTGTTCAGTGAGCTCAGATTCTTCTATAATATTTTTCATTTTTTTCCGGGCCTCTTCTTGAAACTTCTTCATTTCTTGCCGTGCCTCTCGAAATTTCTTCATTTCTTCCTCTGTAACGTTATCAGGTTTTCCACCTTGTTGTTGACCCTGAGGACCTCCTTTTTGTTGTTGTTGCATAATGGATTGAAATTTATCCATAGAAAGGCCGACATCTTTAATGGCCTGTTGCATCTTGGGCCGGTTCTCACGCTGAATTTCCTGCATCTTTTGACCCACTTCAGAAAATTGTTTCAATTTTTTATCCGAAACATTGGTATCAACTTGGCTTTGTCGCTGAAGCTGTTTTCTGGGATTTTGTTTTTGATTATTATTTTGATTAGGACTTTCGGTTATTTCCTTGTCACCACTATTCTCTTTTTTATCGCCACTGCCAGAACAGCCAACCATAAAAACAGTAGCAACCATTAAGAAACTTGTAGTAAATAATTTTAAATAATGAATTCGTCTCATAAGAGGTTTTTGATTTTTAAGTTTGCTAATTAATTCAATTCCTGATTTCTGCAAAGATCTAATTTTTTGATGGACAACATAAAAAGAAAGATTATGTTTCAAGCTAACTTCCGTTAAGACGAGACCTGTAAATTTGAGCACTATAAGCCTTATTTCATATCTTGAATATTTTTAACCTTTTTTTCCAATTCTTCATTGGATTTCAGGGCAAAAGCAATTTTCCTGTACCTTTCCGGCTTAAACCCATTTTTTCTCATGGCTTTCTTAATCCTCAACTGCATAGATTTTTGGATGGAAACCACCTTCTTATTTACCTCCCTAAAATCCTTGAGCTCAGATTCTGAAAGGTTTAGGTTACTACCTTTTTTATTTATCTTCTTTTTTGCACCCCGTGCTTCAGGATGAAGATTTTTAATGATTTTCCGGTAACGATCAATGCTGAAACCATTTTTCCTTACCAAACTAATTATTTCTCCTTTACGGTCTTCTTGTATTTTAACAATAAGTTTTTTGACTTTCAGGAACCTTTTTAACTCCTTTTCGGTGGCATTAATTTCTGATTTTGTTTTGTCGTATTTTGGCTGAGTTTTATGAAAGGTCTTAATAGTGGTTGGAAAAGTATTGCCTTTCAAAGGATTAGACGCCAATGGGGAAGTAGCCAAAAAAATCAACACTCCGGAGATAGGTAATAAACAGGTTAGACGCATAGGCATTTTTAGATTTTTTTATGATAACAATGAAATTTTACATTATGATCGACATTCAAACCATTATTTGAAAAGCATTAATTCGGACTATAATTGGGTGCTTCTTTTGTAATAGCGACATCATGAGGATGACTTTCCCTTATGCCGGAAGCGGAAATGATAATCAATTTGGCTTTTTGTAATTCCGGGATATTTGAGGCACCGGAATACCCCATTCCTGCACGCAAACCACCTTTATATTGATACATAACTTCTGCTAATGTTCCTTTGTAAGGTACTCTGCCTACAATTCCTTCCGGAACAAGCTTATTTATTTCTTCTTCAGGATCCTGAAAATAACGATTGCCGGAACCCTGCTTCATCGCCTCCACTGATCCCATACCCCGGTAGGTTTTAAATTTTCTACCTTCGTAAATGATGGTTTCACCGGGTGATTCTTCCACACCGGCAAACAAAGATCCTGCCATTACGCTACTTGCACCGGCAGCAATGGCTTTTACCACATCTCCCGTGTATTTTATCCCTCCGTCTGCTATAACCGGTATTTCAGTATCCTTCAATGCTTTTGCACTTTCATACACAGCCGTGAGTTGGGGCATTCCAATCCCTGCTACCACACGGGTGGTACAAATTGAGCCAGGCCCAACACCGACTTTTACTGCATCCGCTCCAGCATCAGCAAGGTCTTTGGCCCCTTGTGCGGTGGCTACATTACCAGCAATCAATTCCACATCCGGATATTCCTTTTTTATGGCCTTAACCCCTTCAATAATACCCCTGGAGTGCCCATGCGCCGAATCAACAACAATCAGATCAACACCAGCATCCACTATAGCACTAATCCTTTCAAACACATCATCGCTAACCATAACGGCAGCCCCCACTCGTAACCTTCCGTAATCATCCTTACACGCATTGGGATGGTCTTTCACCTTTTTAATGTCCTTAAAAGTAATCAAACCCCTCAGCGTCTCGTCTTCGTTAACCACCGGTAATTTTTCAATTTTGTATTGTTTGAGAATCGATTCGGCTTTTAGTAAGTCCACGCCATCATTGGCAGTAATGAGGTTTTCTGTGGTCATTACTTCGTTCACCGGCTTAGTATGTTCCTTTTCAAAACGAAGGTCCCGGTTGGTAAGGATGCCTTTTAGTTTATAAGCTTTATCGACAATGGGAATTCCCCCAATCTTATTGTTACGCATAATGTCCAGGGCATCACTAATGGGAGCATATTGATCAAGGGTAATGGGATCCTGGATCAAACCGCTTTCTGAGCGCTTTACTTTCCTAACCTCTGCCGCTTGCCTGGCAATTGTCATATTTTTGTGAATGGTTCCCAAACCCCCTTCCCGGGCTATAGCAATGGCCAATTCTCCTTCCGTGATGGTATCCATAGCCGCTGAGATAATAGGAAAATTAATGCTTAAATTACGCGTTAATTGCGTTTTCAAATCAACCTGGGAAGGCAATATCTCTGATCGAGCAGGTGAGACTAATACGTCATCGTAAGTTAATCCTTGTGTGAAAAATTTATCCTGATCAAATTGATCCATATAAGCCTTGGCCGTTTTGTTGAGGATTCTGCAAACTAAATAAAATGCCCGGTTTAATTCCTCTCTAACAAACTCATCTGGAATAAAATTCCCACTAATGGTTTCAAATAAGATCGCACCGAAACGGCTAAATACCTTCCCATTTAACTTCTTCTACGCCAAGTAATTGAGCCATTTTCCGCGCCAGTACAAAGAAATAATCTGATAACCGGTTCAAGTAAGTAATAATAAGCGGATTCACCCTTTCATTTTCGTTAAGCTGCACGGTTTTCCTTTCTGCCCTCCTGCAAACTGTTCTATTGATCTGGCAATAAGACACAACAGGATGGCCACCCGGAAGAATGAAATTCTTTAAAGGCGGCAATTCTTTTTCCAATCTGTCGATCTCATCCTCTAAGTATTGGACATCGTCTTCCTTTATTTCTGGTAATGTCATATTATCTTTACCATCAGAGGCCAGAATTGAACCAATGGTAAACAACCTATGCTGGATGATAAAGAGAAATTCCCTGATTTTTGAATCCTCAATAGAATCTCTTAACAACCCAACATAGGCATTAAGCTCATCCAAAGAGCCGTAAGCATCTATGCGATAATGGAATTTAGCCACTTGTGTGCCACCAATTAAAGAAGTGGTGCCAGCATCACCTTTACGTGTGTAAATTTTCATGGTTCCCTGTTTTTGGCAAGTTTGTGTTGGAAACAATGGATATTTTCATGTTTCGGAAAAACTTGTGGTCGAATTCGAAAAATTGATTTCATCTGAACTGACCTTTCCATCAATTAAATGAACAATACGCCTGCTATGCTCCGCTATGTCTGTTTCATGGGTAACAACAATCAAGGTATTTCCCTGTTCATGAAGGCGGTCAAACAAATCCATGATCTCATGAGTGGTTTGGCTATCCAGGTTACCAGTGGGTTCATCCGCAAGGATGATAGTAGGGTTGTTGACCAAAGCGCGGGCAGCGGAAACCCGTTGTCTCTGACCACCGGATAACTCATTGGGCTTATGGTTAAACCGATCACCAAGGCCTACTTCAGTCAAAGCTTGCTTAGCTTTTTCAATCCGTTGCTGCTTTTTCAATCCCGCATAAACCAAGGGTAAAGCCACATTTTCCAAAGCTGTCATTCTCGGAATCAAGTTGAAAGTCTGAAAAATAAAACCGATTTCTCTATTCCGTATGGCCGCCAGTTCATTGTCGCTTATATCGCTAACATCCTTACCGTTTAAAAGGTACCTGCCTTTTGTGGGCGTATCCAAACATCCCAATAAATTCATTAAAGTAGATTTCCCTGAACCTGAAGGGCCAATTAATGCCAGATATTCATTTTCCTCAATTTGCAAGTCAATGGATTGAAGGGCATAAATTTTTTCAGCCCCTATCTCATAGATTTTATAAATCTGTTCAGTTTTTATGATAGGATTATTCATTACCGGTCAAACACTTTTGGTACCCTAAAATAGTCGGAATCCTTTTCAGGGGCATTTTTCAATGCTTTCTGCTTAGCAACCGGGGTTTTTGGTTCATCTGCCCTTAAGGGATTTTTTTCTTCCGTCATAAAAACCAATGGTTCTACGCCTTCCGTGTCCACTTCATTCAACTTTTCGCACATATCAAGGATATTGTTCAATTCCTTTTTTATCGTTTCCTTTTTTTCCCCTTCAAATTCCAATTTGGCTAAAAAGGCTACACGGCCCACAATTTCGTCATTGATTTTCATAAAAAAACATTTTTATACCAAGGCGAAATTACGTTTTATTCTTTGAATACCTTAAACCAAAATGTTAACAGTGCAAAATACCAAAAACTTCCATGCTATAGAAATGCGAAAAGGGCTTAATAGAAAGGCATTCAATCAAACAAGGCTACTAATGCAATGAAATAAACCTCACTCTGATTAATCCTTCCCGGTCCTAACCGACCATCTTAATAAGCTAATCTTGGCATTTTTAATAAAAACCATTTTTCAGGAACAAAAAATTAGGTATTTCATTGTTGCGGAATACAAAAGAATTGAAGCTTTCAATTTTTTTTAATTTTTTGGGAACTTATTTCGGAAAAATAGGTTTAACGTAGCTTGGAAAAAATTATTGATATTTTATATTCGCAAAGAGTGAAGAAAAATTTGAAGGTTTATGTATTGGACAGTTGAACTAGCTTCTTATTTAGATGATGCGCCATGGCCGGCTACTAAGGACGAGTTAATTGATTACGCCATACGGTCAGGGGCACCATTGGAATTAATCGAGAACTTACAGGAATTAGAGGATGACGGAGAACCTTACGAGAACATTGAGGAAATTTGGCCGGATTACCCGTCACATGATGAATACTTTTTTAACGAAGACGAGTATTAGGTGATCGGATTCTACGCTTAAAAATCGGGTGGTCAATCCGCCTGAATTTTCCCAAAATTAATTTTTGGCGCGTTTTTTGCGTTTTTGGCGCATTACTTAATCATAAAACATCCAACGTACTCCCAAAGCAAATACCCTGGGATAAAGGGGATAATTGGGCAAAATGAAATAATCATCCCCTGATAAGCCTTTGTTTAAATGGCCTACTTTTAGAAAACCTCTGAAACGCTCTATCCGGAAGTTTAAAAAAAGGTCAAATACCGGATAACCTCCTACATTCCTTCTATCTTGTAAATAAAAAATGTTGAAATCCGGGAAATAAGCATTGGCTTGGTAGGGTTTGTTATACCGAAAATCAATACCTGTTGCTAAAAGCAGGTTATTATCAAACAACTTGTCCTTGTAAAAAATGCTGCTTTTTAATGACCAATCCGGACGGTGGATGACCTCATTGTTTGAATAATACTGAAAGTGGAAATTATTACTTAGGTGGACTTTTCCAAAATTGTAATGATGGTTTACCTGGGTAGCAATCTGACTGATTGGCCTTTTTATTTGTTTAGGAGATATATCCCGGCCAAAGTAAGTATAATTGTGAATTAAAGTGTAATAAACCTTTGCATTTAAGTTCATCCGATTTTGATTTAGCTTCATGTGAAACCGGTTGATCAAAGGGTCCTTAAAGTTTTTATCCCATTTGAGATGATTGCCCCTCATTCTTGTTTTGACCAGAGCCGGATCCCGCTTTTGGATCTTATGCCCGAACTGAAGGTTTTTAAAGGAATCCAATGCTAAAGTGATCGCTTCTTCAGATTTGAAGTTACCTTGATACTTTCCCAGTGGAAAAAAATGGCTTTTTGCATAAAATTGATGCTTACCTAACGGTAGTTGAATCCTGCCTTTTACCTTTAAATTTTGAAAGTTTTCTTGAGTACCCTCAAAATGGTACTGGCTGATATTCCACTCAACACCGCCCCGCATTTTTAAGGATTCATTACCTGGGGTGTCTGATTGGGAAAAATTACTGATGGCAAAAGCATTGCTTAACAGCCAGTAATTTAAAGAATCATGGGTTAGGCTACTGTCATTATAAATAGCCGGGTAGAATTCAGCCTTTGCACCTGGGTCTTTATCCCGGTAACCATAACTTTTTTGTCCATACCCTATGTGGTGGTGAAAATGAAATTGGCTTTGCACTGATCTTTGAAGAAAGGTGTCATTTTTTTTGAAAAACGTATCAATGTTTTCCGGTCCCGTGAAAAGGAAATGGTCATAATTGAAAGATTTTTCATGAAAGCCCTCTCTTACGCCAGCCAGGTTCACTGAAGCCCTGTTGCGGTCACTTCCTTCAAGCGCTTTAAAGCCTTTAATGCTTTCGACACCCCCATTTTCCTGGTTTTTAAAATCATTCAAAATTCCGCTTAAAAAGCCTTTATAGCGGCCGTTGGGCGAACTAAAACGGGTATTGATACCAATCCTTGTTTGATCAGTTTGTTGATTCAAATAAAGGCCCTCTGAATTCCGTCTGGTAAAACGCACAGATCCATTCCAAAAGGGGGTAATGTTACGGGCATGAACCCCGCTTAAATCTTGTTGATTTCCGCTAAATCTTTGATTGAATTTCAAATGGGTAAAAGGGGTGTAAGAATCATAAAAGGAAAGGGTTTTAGGCTTATAACGGTAGATATCATATTCCCTTAACCCGATTAAAAAATTTCCATCTGTAAAGGGCCTTAACTTTAGGCTAAAAGTGGGAGATCCATAATTCCCTAAATTTTCCCGAAAGACACTATTTTGGTGTATCGGGTCATAGCGCTGGATAAAATCAATGCTTGTATCTACCTCTTTCCAGTCATTGGGCTGAGTTTGGTAATACCGTAGGTTAGTAAATTCTGTCTTTATATTTTGTTCCACAGTATCCTGAGAGAAAGTGTTTATAAATGCTAAAAGGAAGCAAAAAAAAGGCAGGCTTTTTAACAAATTGGGGCTATTCCTCCTTAACAACTTTGAAAACACGGGTTTTATCTTTAGCGCTTAATTTAAGCAAATATACCCCATTCGCACCGAGCGCAAAATCATTGATTTGAAAAGCATGTTCCCCTTTATCCAGATTTTTTTGCCGGTGAAAAATTTGCCTTCCGGAAAGGGTGAATAATTGGCTGGAGAATGTTTGTTGGTAATTGCTTTTTACCTGAAAGGTCAAATTTTCCTGAATGGGGTTAGGGGAAACAGTAGCATTAAAGGGTTCGGGCTTCAAATTAATTGAATCGGGGGGGCTCTTTATCTTGAATCGGAGTAAAAAAAGTCCATTTGTTTGGTCCGAAGCAGCAATGGTCCCTGAAGAAAAAAAAGGGTATACACCCCAGCAACCATTGTACCCATTGTACTCACCACTATCATTCCCGGGATAAGTGTCGAAACCAGCCAGATGTTCGGGCTTTTCAGCATTGCTAATGTCAAATACCTGGACTCCTTCATGGTAATAAGAAACAATGGCTACATCTCCTTTAATTAACGGATTATGGGGTATAGAGCCCTTCCCGTGGTTCTTGCTGAAAATGGATTCAAAATTGGGATCTCTTAAAGATTGAATGTCAAATAATTTGAGTGGATTGCCAAAGTTCTCATCAGCAAACACAAGTTTATTGCCTTCCGGTGAAAGCCAGGAACTGTGGTTGTATCCTTTAGACGGGTAATTAGAAATAGTAGAGATCACTTGGGGGCTATCCGGATTTTGGTAATCCAAAATAAAAAAGCCTGAATTTTCCGCTGAGGCATATACAATATTATCCCTCACATAAACGTCATGAAATCTCTTAAAATTAAGGGGTGTATTAAGTTGACCGGCCTTAAGGTTATCAAGCAATTCCGGCTCTTCAGGATTGGTGATTGATAAAACCGTTAAGGGGTAATAGCCTTTTAACGTTTGATTGCTTGACAGATAAAGCCTGGCTCCTTCTTGAAAAACGTTATGGGCATTAACACTAAACTTCTGGCTATCATATACCTTATGAACGGAATCAGGTAAGTACTGAAGATCAAAAATCTGTAACGAAGCAGACCCCTCATCGGCAACCGCATAACAATAATGCTTGTAGGTGTCATAATCCCGATGAATTACCTCTTGAGAACGTCCCGCTTTTACATCTACCAACTCCGGTTTTTGGGGTGCGGTATTGTGTTTTGATTTCCCGACTTCGGTGATATCAAAGAAATAAGTTGAATCGATACTGCCAATTATTGCGTATTCCCTGCCTTCTGGGCTAGTCCAGCCCCACACCTCGTTAAAGGTTTGATTGCCTTTTGCCCTTAAATTGTCGTTATCCCAGTGCCCGATTTTTTCAAGTTTAAAATTGGTATCAGGCAAATTGGTGAAAGGCTGCCCTTTTACAGCTTGCAAACTCAAGGAAATCACAATTGAGAAAAGGATGAACCGCAAAAAACCAAACATACATTAGATTATTAATACCGGAAAATAGTCAATTCATATTCGCATCTTGATTGTAATTATCATGCCAAGATGATAAGTAACCAACGCACTATTCAATGTCAAATTATTTGAACCGAAAAAACACCCTAACCATGAGAAAAGGGCCTAAATCATCCGGATTAAGTGCTTCATAATGAAAGTCATGCGGGGCTCAATGTCATTGGCTGCGGCAATCACATCTTCCAGGGTAACCGGCTCAAGCACCTCATGAAAACCCTCATCAGTAATCGCCGACATAGCGAAACAGGGCACATGCATTTGATTAGCCACCAAAACTTCAGGAATTGTGGACATCCCTATCGTATCAGCCCCAATTGTGCGGATCCATTTATACTCAGCCTGCGTTTCCAAATTCGGCCCCTGAATACTGGCATAAACCCCGGTATGGATTTTCATGTCGTTTTCTTCGGCAATTCGGACAGCTTTCTGGATCCAATCCTTTTTGTAAGGTTCACTCATGTCGGGAAAACGGTCTCCCAGCTCATCAATATTTTCACCCCGAAGCGGACTATCCGGTAAAAGGTTAATGTGGTCGTTAAGGATCATCATGTCCCCTGTTTTCATTTCAGGATTGACCGAGCCACAAGCGTTTGATAAAAACAAACCCTTTATTCCCAATAATTTCATGACCCGGACCGGGAAAGTCAGGGCTTGCATACTGTATCCTTCGTAGTAATGGAATCGGCCCTGAAGTGCTACTATTTGCTTACCGCCAAGCTCGCCCATTACCAACTGACCCTGGTGACTCTGGACCGTTGAAACCGGAAAATGGGGTAATTCCGAATAATTGAATGTCTTTTCGACCTTTACTTCGTTAACCAATGCCCCCAAGCCCGTTCCAAGAATAACCCCGTATTCGGGATTCGTATCACTTCTTTCCTGAATGTAATGGGCGGTTTCTTTGATTTTTTCGTACATAATTTATAATGCTTTGATCAAAATTTTGCGTTTCCTCGGTTTCATGAAAACCCGTTTGAATAGGTAAGTAATACAACGGAAGTTGCCTGAATTTTTTCTCTATTTCCAGATTTTCTAACCTTCTGGCATCCTTCTCGGTTGTCACTACGGCCTTTTCCTTCACAAAAATGTCTTTATACCGCTTCGCCACTTTTTTGTAAGCCTTTTCAGTAAATGTTTTATGGTCGGCAAATTTAATCAATTCAAGGGCTTTGCATTTACGTTCCAGGTAGCTCTTAAGCGGTACCGGATTGGCAATTCCGGTAAATAATACCAGCTTATAGTCTTCAAAGGCTTTTACCGGATAAACTTTTTCCGGATCATTGTAATTTATAAAATCCCCGTATGTAATATAGGAAAAGTACAAATCCTGGTGATTAAGGGGTTTGATTTCTTCTTTCAGCCTACCCACTTCAAAAGGTGATAAAACCGTCAGAGACTTGGTCACCACAATCATATCAGCCCTTTTTTTACTGGTTTTGGGTTCCCGAAGCGAACCAGCCGGAAGGAGAAAATCTTCAGAGAAAGGCTTGGAATATTGAGTAGTGAGGATGTTTAATCCGGGCTTGACATAACGATGCTGGTAAGCATCATCCAAAATGATCACATCCACTTTGGGCATTTCACTAACCACCTTCCGAACACCTTTTAACCGGCTTTTAGAAACTATGACGGGTACATCCGGAAATTTTTTTTTGAGCTGATACGGTTCATCACCAATTTCCGAGGCCGTATGGCCCTGTTCAACCACGACAAGACCCTTTTTGTCCCGCTTATACCCCCGGCTAATAATGGCAGGCAAAATATTTTCGCCTTGTAACAAATCGATCAAGTATTCAGCAAGTGGGGTCTTACCGGTTCCCCCTGTCGAAAGGTTTCCGATGGAAATGATAGGGATATCAAAGGACCGCTCCGGTAAAATCCCAATGTTAAAAAGCAGGTTTCTGAAACGTATAGCCAGGCCATAGAGCAGGGAGAAAGGAATTAATATGAGCCGAAGGAGAAATTTCACGGGATTTAACACTTTTTAACAAGCTCCAAATTTAGCGAAATATCACCAAACAGCCATTAAATAGCCATAGTACGGGTTTTGAAAAATAAGGAAATCCATACTTTTCGTAGCTAAGGGCATGCGATAGCCATGCAAAGTTTTTGATATCCAATAACAAACAACCAACCACTTATCCCTTTTATCCTTTAAAATGCTTAACTTTGCACGTTTATAAACCATCCAGCAAGAAGGATTAATCAATGCAAATCAGGGAGATTACTGATTTTCTGGAATCCAAAGCGCCTTTACACCTGCAAGAATCTTTTGACAATTCCGGGTTACTGATTGGGCGGGCTGACCAAGTGTTAAACGGGGCTTTATGCTGTCTTGATGTAACCGAAGATGTAATTGAGGAAGCCATCAATAAGGGATGTAATTTGGTTTTGGCTCACCACCCTTTGATTTTTGACAGCATTTACCAGTTAAATGGCAAAAACCATGTAGAAAGAGCGGTAAAAAAGGCCTTAAAAAATGATGTGGCTGTTTATGCTGCTCACACGAACTTAGACAACACTTCCTCTGGGGTTAATGCCAAAATAGCAGAAAAACTGGCTATTAAAAATCCAGAAATCCTTCGGCCTAAAAAGGAGGTATTGAAAAAACTTGTTACTTTCTGTCCGAATATGAATTCTCAAAGCGGAGAATATTACCCCGGTATCATTAGGCAAGCCTTGTTCAATGCCGGTGCGGGGAAGATTGGTAATTATGACCAAACATCCTTCAATGTGCAGGGTAAAGGCACTTTCAGGGCCCCTGAAACTTCCAGGCCATTTGCCGGAGAAAAAGAAAGGATGCATGTTCAGGATGAAATCCGGATTGAAACGGTTTTTCCAGCTTATTTGCAATCCCGGGTGATAAAGACGCTAATGGACACACATCCTTACGAGGAGGCGGCTTATGATGTTTACCCGCTTGACAATGCCTTTGTACCGACCGGTTCGGGTATGATCGGTGAACTTGAAAGTCCTTTAGCGGAAAAACCATTTCTTGATCACGTAAAAACGCAAATGCAAGCCTCTGTCATTCGGCACACAGCTCTCACGAACCAAAATATACAAAAGGTCGCTTTCTGCGGCGGAGCAGGAAGGTTTCTCTTGAAAGACCCTGTTCACCAAGGAGCAGATGCTTTTATTACAGCAGACTTTAAATACCATGATTTTTTTGATGTTGAAGACCAATTGCTGCTTGCAGACATTGGTCACTACGAAAGTGAACAATTTACCATCGACTTATTGTATGGTTGGTTGAAAGAAGCATATCCGGATTTAGATCTGTATAAAACTGAGTTAAACACAAACCCAATTCATTACTTATGACAGAAACAAAGACTAAAAAAAGCACGCAAGAAAGTTTAAGGGAGCTATTCGAGCTTCAACTTATTGATAGGAAATTGGATAAAATTCGTGCCATACGAGGAGAATTGCCCATGGAGGTACAGGACCTGGAAGATGAAATCGCAGGCCTTCAAACACGTATTCAAAAATTGGATGACAAAATTGAAGAGCTCAACGAAAACATCCAGGAAAAAAAGAACACCATTAAAGAAGCGCAGGATCTGAAACAAAAGTATGAAAGCCAGCAAAATAACGTGAAGAATAACCGTGAATACCTGGCGCTTTCCAAGGAAATTGAATTGCAGGATTTAGAGGTGATGGCTTCTCAAAAGAAAATCAAAGATTTGGAAGGGGAATTAAAGGAAAACGAGAACAAGAAAGAAGAAGCTGAAAAGGAGCTCGAAGAAAAAAACAAGGAACTCGAAGAAAAAAAGGAAGAGCTGGATAATATTATTGCCGAAACCGAAAAGGAGGAGAAGGAATATGAGGATTTGCGGGAAAAAACCATTGAAAAAATCGGAGAACGATTGGTTAATGCTTATGACCGCATCCGTAGCACATTTAAAAACGGCTTAGCTGTAGTAACTATTCACAGGGATTCATGTGGAGGTTGCTTCAGCGATGTGCCCCCTCAACGCCAATTGGATGTCGCTAAATATAAAAGCATTATCATTTGCGAAAATTGTGGTCGAATATTGATTGATCAGGAATTAGCGGAAGAAGTTCAGCAAGCATTGAACATAGAGCTTTGAATTTCCTTTAACCAAATCGGTATTCGTAAATAAAATGAGCCCGCTTTGCGGGCTTTTTATTTTTATGGTCAGGGTTATCGGTATGATTATTTTGTTCGGGCTATTTCCTTTTTTAGGGGAAGCCAAATTTGTTTATAACCACACCTGCAAGCGGGCCCATCTCGCTTTGCTTCAGTATGAGCTCCAAAAAGCGAAGAACCTTTTAAGCCTTGAAAAGAAACTAAACCCGGATAATTTAATCCCCAATTACCTGACCAATTACGTGGATTTTTACAAAATGGCTGCCTATGAGGATCCGGATGTTTATGATACCCTGGAGGAGCATATCGAAAACCGGCTTCGCAAATTAAGGAATGGCCCCAGTAATTCCCCATTCTATTATTTTAGCCGGGCAGAAATACAGTTGCATTGGGCATTAATTCAAGTTAAAGCTGGAGATTGGTGGTATGCCGGAAAAGACTTTTACGATGCTTATCAGTTATTAAAAACCACAAAGGAAAAGCACCCGGATTTTCTACCTGCCAAAAAGTCTTTATTGCCTGTTCGCGCTATGATTGGCACCTTGCCCCAATCATATCAGTCCCTAATCAGTATTTTCGGGCTAAAAGGTAGCCTTTTAACTTCCATTGAGGCTTACAAGGATTATTTGCTTAAAATAGATAAAAGGCCAAAATGGGAAGCATACCACCAGGAAAGCCAAATTTTTTGGGCTTTTATGCAGTATCACCTCCTGAATCAGGAAAAAGAAGCCTGGAAAACCATTAAGGGAGCCACGAAGGATTATGCTTCTAATCCCGTTAGCGCTTTTACGCGGGCCAATATAGCCCTTAATATCCATAAAAACGAAAAGGCACTAAAAACCCTGAAGCCCTATAAAAGCACTGTACCACCAATTCCTCACCTGGATTACTTTCTGGGCATAGCCCTTTTACAGAAATTAGACCATGAGAGCCGTCATTACTTTGGCCGCTATATAAGGCATTTCAAAGGGAACAGTTACGTCAAGGATGCTTACCTGAAAATGGGATGGGCTGCTTTAATCAACGGCAATAAGACCTTTTACAAAAAAAGCAAGTATATGGTTAAGCACAAAAGCCAGGCCATCCGTTCAGTGGACAAACAAGCCATGAAAAAAACCGATCGTTACGACCAATCCAATCTTTACTTGTTAGAAGCACGGCTTTTATTCGATGGGGGCTATTACCAAAAGGCTTTAAAAAGGTTTGATCAAACACTTAAATGGGAAGGTAAGACCGCAGATAACAACCCTCAATTTAAAGAACATTTTTACCGACTGGGCAGAATTTATCAGGAAATGGAAAGGGATGAAAAAGCATTGAAAGCCTTCCAACACCTTAAAACAAAAGGTTTTAATTCCGAAAATTATTTCAAGCCCGCAGCCTATTACCAATTAGGGGTGATTTATGAAAAAAAGGAAAATTATGAAAAAGCCATCTCCCACTTTAAGCGGGTATTGGAATACGAAGATTACCCTTATGAAAATTCATTTTCTCAAAAGGCCAAAGCCGGCATAAAACGTTTAAAAGAAAAATAGGGTAAAGAAGGTTACGCCCTTCAATGACGGATTTTACCAC